>JAFRFY010000017.1 GCA_017434085.1 Clostridia bacterium | reverse complement strand
CTCGGCCTCGGCCCCGGCCTCGGCGGCGGGCGCGGCCCCGGCCTTCGCGCCGGCGGCGTCTCCCGCCTCGGGGTTGGAAATCACCGCGTAGTCGAACACGTAGTCCTTCAATTCGCCGGTGATGTAGTCGTTGAACTCAAAGGGCAGGTTGTACTCCAGCTGCTCGACGGTCATCAGGGGCATGGTGATGTTCTTGATGAATACGGTCTCACTGGGCAGCACAAAGGCCGCCCTGCCGGCGCGGATGCCGTTCTCCTTCATCGTCGTGCGCAACAGGTCCGCCATCGATTCCCGGGACGCGATGTGCCCGTCCCGCAGCAGATTCTCCGGCATCTGCGCCGACGCCGTCTTGAGCACGCGCTCGCCCCTGACCAGCGCCAGCTTCAGCTGGTCGTGCCCGATATCGATACCAAGAATCGTCTTTGCCATTGCAATCCCTCATTTATTTCATCAGCAGTCCCCGGTACCAGTCCACCAGCGGCGCGCCGTAGAGCAGCATCACCGCCGCGGCCAGCGCGATGGACGGGCCGAAGGGAAACGCCGCGCCATCCCTGCTCCGCCTGAGCACAAGCTGCAAAAGCAGCCCGGCCACGCAGGCGATCACCACCGTAAACAGCGTGCCCACGAACCCCAGGTACAGCCCCACCACCGCGAACAGCTTGATGTCGCCGCCGCCCAGGGTATCCCGGCTCATGATCTTATCCATGACGAGGGATATGCCCAGCAGGCCGCCGCCGAACGTCACGGCCGCGGCCACGCTGCGGGCGACATCCCCCCAGCCGGTGAACACGAAGGGCAGCGCCGCAAGCCATATGAGCACCGCGGCGATGTGGCAGCCGTCGGGGATGGTCATGTCCTCCAGGTCCGTCAGCGTCAGCAGAAACAGGCAGCCCAGGAACAGAAAGTTCCGAAGGCACAGCACCGTCAGGTCAAACCGCAGAAGGCACAGCACCGTCAAAAGCGCAAAGCACAGCTCCGTGAGCGGATAGCGGGCGGAGATCCTCTGCCCGCACCACTTGCATTTCCCCCGCTGTATGACCCAGCTCACCACCGGGATCAGCTCGTCCGCCCCCAGCGGATGGCCGCAGGCGGCGCAGTGGCTCCGCCCGTTGACGAAGGACTCGCCCCGCACGATGCGCCACGCCGCGCAGTTCAGAAAGGAGCCGCATACCGCGCCCAGCACCGCCGCCACGGCGACGCAGAATATCAGCATAGGCCGGCTATCGTATATGGACATCCCCTCGCGCCCTCCCATCCGATCAGGGAACAGCAAGCATAACCCTGCTTATATACTTTATATCACACAACAGAAACTGTCAACCAAACAATTCGTCATACTTTTTAACAAAATAGAGACACTTTGGGGCGTCACTTCTTCTCCATGCCCTGATAGGCGCTGCCCGTCCAGCCGTCGCCGGCCAGCCACACGGAGGCGTTGTCCTCGTCGGCGTAGACGAAATAGCATATCTCGCCCTTTTTGACCTTGCCGGTCTTGAAGCCTTCCCCCTCGATGCCGTAGAAGGCCACCACGCCCTTGTAGCCGTTGGTGGTGGCGGTGCCGCGGCGCAGCTCCAGCTTCTCCGCGACGCGCACGCACTCCAGGGGCTTGCTGTTGAGCGTGATCTCCATGGCCTCCTTATCCGCTTCGCCGGACTTTCGGGCCTTGTTGAGCGCGGTGCCCAGCAGCTCCATGGCGCGGGAGGCGTTCAGGCGGCAGCGCAGCCTGCGGTCGGTATCGTGCAGGCCGCACACGGGCTCAAAGATGCCCAGGCTGTTCTTGATCAGGTACACGGTCCCCCCGGCGGGGCATATGTTGGGCCGCTCGGGCAGCACCTCGTCCAGGGTCTTGATGGCGTCCTCCACGGTCCCTTCGTCCCAGCGGGACAGATACTCGATGATCAGCCCGTCCCTGGCGGACTTCATCGCCTGCTCGCAGCTGGTCTTCTGGGCGCGGTACTGAAACACCCTGTAGCTCGGTATGGCGATGAGCACCAGCATGATGGCGATGAGCACCAGCAGCACGGCCGTCAGGCGATTGATGCCCCCTCTGTTCCCCATGATCATACGCTTCCTGTTCATATCGCATTACATTGCCGCGTACATGCCGAACATGGCCATGTAGATGGCGACGACGATGAACCCGGCGAAGGCCGCCAGGAACACCAGTATCGAAGGCTCCAGCTTGGCCAGGGCGTCGGCGGTGGCCTGCTCCAGCTCCGAGTCGTAGTATTCGGCGGTCATGCTCAGCGTGCTGGCCAGCTCGCCGCTGTCCTCGCCCACGGCGGTCATGTCCACCAGTATCTCGGGCAGGCATCCGGAATCGCGCAGGCTTCGGCCCAGCGTCTGGCCCTCCTCCAGCTTGGCGGTGCACTTGCCCACCTCCTGGCTGAAGTAGTAGTTGTCCATCACGCGGCTGGTGATGGTGACCGACTTGGTCATGGGCAGGCCGGCGTTGAGCATCATCGCCATGGTGTTGGCGAACTGGCTGGCGCCGTTTAAATTGGCGATGTTCCCCAGCACCGGCAGCTTGAGCTGCATCTTGGCCAGCTTGAGCCGTCCCGCCTCGGTGTTGCCGTAAAGCTTGATGCCCAGCACCACCGCGGCGCCAACGCCCATCATCACGATCCAGTATTGTCGGAAGAAGTCGGACATGGCGATCAGGATCTGGGTCGGCAGGGGCAGCTCGGAGTCGTACTCCTCAAATATGGCGGTAAACGTTGGCACCACCTTCACCATCAGCACGACGACCACGACGATGGCGACGACCAGCACGAAGGCGGGGTAGATCAGCGCGCCCTTGACCTTGCCCTTCATCTTGCTCTGCTTGGTGTAGTGCTTGCTGATGGAGTCAAAGGCGGTGTCCAGCGTGCCGGACTCCTCGCCGGCGTGTATGGTCTCCAGGAAGGTGATGGGAAAGAGCTTCTTGCCGCGCTCCGCGAAGCTGACCGACAGCGAACGGCCCGATTCCACATCCTTGGCCACCTGCTCCAGTACGCGCTTGAGGGGCTTGTCGGTCATCTTGTCCGCGATCAGCTCCACCGTGCGGGCGATGGGAATGCCCGCGCGGAGTATGACGGAAAACTGGCTGCACATCAGCGTGAAGGCCTTGTCGTTGAGCTTGTTTCCGCCGATCTCGAGGCTCATGAACTGAGCCGCCTTGCCCTTTTCCTTCACCTCGCTGATCTGCAGCACGATGGAAAAGGAATCCTTGATCTTCGCCACTGCGTCGAGCTGGTTGAAGCCCTCGATCACGCCGGAGACCTTCTTGCCGTCCCTCGACATGGCGGAATACTTATAGGTAGGCATGGATGACGCTCCTCGGTCGGTGATATATTATGCGTTCTTCTTCACGTAATCCGTCTCATGCGCGTAGTGCAGCGCGTTGTCCTTGGTGATCTGGCCGGAGCGCACCAGGCGACAGAGGGCCTGGTCCATGGTCTGGCCGCCGATGGCGGCGCTGGTGGCCACGGCATTGGCGATCTGGGGGGTGTTGCCGTTGCGGATCAGGTTGCGGATGGCGTCGGTGACCACCATCATCTCGCAGGCCAGCGCGCGGCCGCCGCCCTTCCTGGGCACGAGCTGCTGGGTCACCACGGCCTGCAGGCACATGGACAGCTGCAGCCTGATCTGGGTCTGCATGCCCTCCGGGAACACCTGCACGATGCGGTCCACGGCGTCGGAGGCGGAGCCGGTGTGCAGCGTGCCGAACACCAGATGGCCGGTCTCGGCGGCGGTGATGGCGGTCTCGATGGTCTCCTTGTCGCGCATCTCGCCGATGAGTATCACGTTGGGGTCCTCGCGCAGGCTGGCGCGCAGGCCGGAGGCGAAGCTCATGGTATCCTTGCCCACCTCTCGCTGGTTGATGGCGGCCTTGTCCGGCGTGTAGAGGTACTCCACCGGGTCCTCCAGGGTGACGATGTGGCACTTGCGGGTGTGGTTGATGTAATCGATCAGCGCCGCGAGGGTGGTGGATTTACCGGAGCCGGTCTCGCCGGTGACCAGCACGATGCCCTTGTGCAGATCCGGCAGCTTCATGGCCGCCGGGGGCAGCCCCAGCGTTTCCAGCTTCGGGATGCGGTCGGACAGCAGGCGCAGCGCCACCGAGGGCTTGCCCTGCTGGCGGAAGATATGGATACGGCAGCGGTTGCCCGCGAAGGTGTCCGCGGAATCCAGCTCGCCGGTGCGCACGTATTCGTCGTAGTTGTCCTTCGCCAGCTCCCGGCAGATCAGGTCGCAGTCCCGCTCGTCCAGCGGCTCGCTGGTCATGTCCTCCAGCATGCCGCTCTTGCGGTATTTGGGCGGGAGCCCGTAGATCAGATGGATGTCCGACGCGCCGTCCTGCCGCGCCTTTGCAACTAACTGTTCGATGGTCATTATGTAAACCTCCTCTCTCAAATCTTTAAATATCCTCATAAATCACGCGCAGCACCTCGTCGCCGGTGGTGATGCCTTCCTCGACCAGCTTGAGCGCGTTGTCCTTCAGGGACACGAAGCCGCTGGAGGGGTCCTTGAGCACATCCTCGAGCTGCTCGCGGCTGGCGTGTCCGGCGATCATGCGGCGCACCCTGATGGTCAGCGGGAAGATCTCGAACACGGCGGTGCGCCCGCGGTAGCCGGTATCGAAGCACTCCGGGCAGCCCTTGCCGCGATAAAACGTGCGGCCGAACCTGGGCTCAAGCCCCAGCTCGCGCTGCTCTTCTTCGCTGGGCTCGTAGGGCTGGCGGCAGTTGGGGCAGATGCGCCTCACAAGCCTCTGGGAGAACACGCCCTTCAAGGCGCTGGCCACCAGGTAGGGCTCCACGCCCATGTCCACCAGGCGCTCCACGGTGCCCAGCGCGTCGCTGGTGTGGATGGTGGAGAGCACCACGTGGCCGGTAATGGCCGAGCGCATGGCGATCTCGGCGGTCTCGCCGTCGCGGATCTCGCCCACGGCGATGACGTCCGGGTCCTGGCGCAGTATGGCGCGCAGGCCGCTGGCGAAGGTCATGCCCACCTTCTCGTTGATCTGTACCTGGTTGACGCCGTCGATGTTGTACTCCACCGGGTCCTCCAGCGTGACCAGGTTGACGTCGCGCTTGTTCAGATCGCCGATCATGGTGTACATGGTGGTGGATTTACCGGAGCCGGTGGGGCCGACCACCAGTATCACGCCGTTTTTGATGCGGATCAGCTTTTCGTACTTGACCATGTCCTCCGGGGACAGGCCGATCTTGTCGCGGCTTAAGCGCATGCCGGACTTGTCCAGCAGGCGGGCCACGATCTTCTCGCCGTACACCGTGGGCAGCGTGGAGATACGCAGGTCGATGTCCTTGTCCCGCACCTTGACGTTGAAGCGGCCGTCCTGCGGCACGCGGCGCTCGGTGATGTCCAGGCTGCTCATGACCTTCACGCGGGAGATCACCGCCGCCTGCAGCTCGCGGGGCACGGTCAGTATGTCGTGCAGCAGGCCGTCGATGCGCATGCGCACCGAGAACTCGGTCTCCCGCGGCTCCATGTGGATGTCGCTGGCGCGCTCGGTGACGGCGCGCTCGATGATGGCGTTCACCAGGCGGATGGCGGGGGCCTGGTTCGCGGACTCCTCGCCCACCTGGTTGGAGGTGAAGGCGGCGTCCACCGCCGTGGCGCTGTCGCCGGAGATGGCGGCCTCGCGCTTCATCTCCTCGATGGCCTTGGCCGCGCCCTCGTTGCCGTAGAGCACCTGTATGGCGCGCTCCACCGCGGAGGACATGGCCACCATGGGGATCACCTTGCGCCGGGCGGCCTTGCGGACCTCCTCGATGGCGTAGAAGTTCAGCGGGTCGGCCATGGCGATGTAGAGCTCGTCGCGGGCCATGCGCACCGGCACCACCTGGTACTGCTTGGCGATGTTCTTCGGCACCACCTGCACGAGCTCCGTGGGGATGTTCACCTTGCTTAGATCGATAAACTCGATGCCCAGCTGCATCTGCAGCGCCTCAATGAGCTCGCTTTCCGTAATGAAGCCGTTCTCCTGCAGCACCGTGCCCAGGCGCTTGCCGCTGCCCTTTTGAAGGGCGAGGCCCTCCTCCAGCTGCTCCTGCGTAATCAGTCCGGCGGAAATCAGCAGATCGCCCAGTCGGAGGTATCCCTTGCCTCCGCCCGGCTTCTTGTCCTTGTTGCCCAATATCGCCAAACCGCATCACCCCGATATATCGTACTGCACGAAAGTCGCCATATGATAATATGCAATAAACACAGTCATCCTATTGTAGGTATTCTACCCCAAACCCCATTAATTGTCAACGCAAAATCGCGCCGGGACGCCCCCGCGCGGGCGCGCCGCCGCCGCATTTATGCCTGTTTTCGCCGGTTGCGCGGGGTGCGGCGGTGTGGTATAATGGCGTGAACGCTCGCGCGTGAAGCGCGGCGCCCGCTTTCCGTTCCCCGCTCTACCGTTTGAACCGAACCGTGACACGGTATATATGTAATATGAAGAAAATCATACGAACCCTGGGTTTTTTGATGTTCGCGGCGCTGCTGCTCGCGCTGGCGGCGGCGGGGCTGTCCCGCGCCGTCTACGGGCGCTCGCTCCGGGCCACGCTCTATGAGATGAAGCTGCGCCGCCAGCACGCCCACCCCCGCACGGCGGAGGCGGAGGAGGCCCGGCTCAATGCCCTGAGGGGCGAGCCCGAGCCGGTCTACGCGCCGCCGGAGGGCGTCGGCATTGCCGAGTGGGGCGGCCTTCGGGCGTTCACGCTGAACGAAGGCGGCGGCGACCTCACGGTGCTCTTCCTGCACGGCGGGGCGTACATCAACAACCTGAACGCCCACCAGTGGCGGTTTTTGAGGCGGCTGTCGGAGGGCGCGGGGTGCGCGATCGTCGCCCCGGACTACCATCTGGTTCCCTTCGGGGACTGTGAACGCGCCTATGCCGACCTGACCGCGTTTTACATCGGCTGGCGCTCGGCCCACCCCGGGCGGCGGCTTCTGCTGATGGGCGATTCCGCCGGCGGCGGGCTGGCGCTTGGGCTCGCGCAGGCGCTGGCCGCCCGGGGCGAGGCGCTGCCGGAGGGGCTCATACTGCTCTCCCCCTGGGTGGACGTGTCCATGGACAACCCCGAGGCCGCCGACCTCGTCTCCGTGGAGCCGCTTTTGCACCTGGACCTGATGCGCGTCCACGGCCGCTGGTGGGCGGGGGCACTGGACGTGCACGACCCCCGGGTCAGCCCGCTGTACGGCGACATGCGCGGCCTGCCGCCGGTGACGCTGTACTGCGGCACCCGGGAGCTGCTGTACCCCGACATCCACCTGTGCCGCGATAAGCTCGAGGCCGCCGGCGTCGACGTCACCCTGCGCGTCGGCCGCGGCCTCAACCACGACTACCCCCTCATGCCCATCCCCGAGGCGGAAGCCGCCATTCATGAGATTTTAGCGATGCTAAAGCATTGCAATCCATCGCCAAATGGGGTATAATGCACGGTGATTCAACACAACGGAGATCATTTTATGAAACGCGAGAGCTTCAAATCCCGGCTGGGATTCCTGCTGGTGAGCGCGGGCTGCGCCATAGGCATCGGCAACGTATGGAAATTCCCCTACGTGACGGGCCAGAACGGCGGCGGCGTGTTCGTGCTGTTCTACCTGCTGTTTCTGATCATCATGGGCGCGCCGGTACTGACCATGGAGCTGGCGGTGGGCCGCGCCAGCCGCAAGAGCGCGGTGCAGGGCTACGAGGCGCTGGAGCCGAAGGGGTCGAAGTGGCACATCCACGGCTGGCTCTGCGTGCTGGGCAACCTGCTTTTGATGATGTACTACACCACGGTGTCCGGCTGGATGCTCAACTACGCGGTGAAGTTCATCACCGGCGCGTTCGGCGGCGTGGCCGCGGAGAGCGTGGGCGACGTGTTCGGCGCCATGCTCGCCTCCCCGGCGCAGATGCTGGGCTACATGGCCGTCACGGTGGTTTTGGGCATCGGCGTTTGCAGCCTGGGGCTTGAGAAGGGCATCGAGAAGATCACCAAGATCATGATGCTGGGCCTGCTCGTACTGATCATCGTGCTGGCGGCACACAGCATGACCCTCCCCGGCGCGGGCGCGGGCCTCAGGTTCTACCTGCTGCCGGACTGGAACCAGGCCAGACAGGCGGGCCTCGGCAAGGTGATCACCGCCGCCATGAACCAGAGCTTCTTCACGCTGTCGCTGGGCATCGCCGCCATGGAGATCTTCGGAAGCTACATGTCGAAGGACAACACCCTGCTGAGCGAATCCGTGCGCATTTGCGCGCTGGACACCTTCGTGGCCATCGTGTCGGGCCTGATCATATTCCCCGCCTGCTTCTCCTTCGGCGTGGAGACCACCCAGGGCCCGTCGCTGATATTCGTCACGCTGCCGCAGATCTTCCTGAACATGGCGGGCGGGCGCGTGTGGGGCGCGATGTTCTTCATATTCATGACCTTTGCCAGCATGTCCACCGTCATCGCGGTGTTTGAAAACCTGATCGCCGCGGGCATGGACTGCTTCGGCTGGGCGCGCAAAAAGTCCTCGCTGATCTGGTTCATCGTGCTGCTCGCCGGCGGCATCCCCTGCGCGCTGGGCTACAACGTGTTGAGCAACGTGCACCTGATCGGCGCCCGGGACATACTGGACTCCGAGGACTTCATCGTCTCCAACCTGCTTTTGCCCGGCGGCTCGCTGGTGTTCGCGCTGTTCTGCGTCACCAAATTCGGCTGGGGCTTTGACAACTACCGGCGCGAGGCCAACACGGGCCGCGGCATGAAGATCCCCGGCTGGCTCAGGCACTACTTCCTGTGGGGCCTGCCCATTTTGATTCTCGTGATACTGATCCAAGGCCAGCTGTGACAGTTCGACTTGCATTTCCATGTTAATCTGTGGTAAAATAGAACCGAAATAACCACGGCAAGGAGGCGGCAATCGGCATGAACAAGCAGTGCATCGTCATCGACCGCGAATACGGCAGCGGCGGCCGCGAGGTGGCCCGCATACTTTCCCAGAAGCTGGGCATGGAGTTCTACGACGGCAACCTGCTGGCGCTGGCGGGCAAGGAATACGGCATCGAGCTGGGCGTCATACAGGAGTACGACGAGAAAGGCGTGGGCGGCATACTGTCCGACATCGCCATGATGACCAACAGCGCAAGCCCCGGCTACAAGATGGAGGAGGCGTACAGCGTGTTTTCGGCGCTGTCCCGGCTGGTGCAGCAGCTGGTGGCCAAAAACCCCTGCATCTTCCTGGGCCGGTGCACCGCGCACATCCTCAAGACCGAGGCCCGCGTGCCCTACGTGCACGCCTTCGTGTACGCCAGCCGCATGGAGGACCGCATCGAGCGCGCCCGCACCGTGGACGGCGTGGACATGAGCCGTATCGAGGCCTACATCAAACGCCGGGACGCCCAGCGCCGCAACTACGTGAAGTTCTTCACCGACAAGGTCTGGGGCGATCCCAAAAACTACGACCTCATGCTCAATACCTCCACCCTCGGCTACGAGGGCGCCGCCGAGGCGATCATGGGCGTACTTCAGGCGCGCGCGTAAACGCGCGCGCCTGAATTGGGAATTGGGAATTGGGAATTGAAGAATGCGGCTGCCGCGCTATCACGAACGCGGCAGCCGCACTTTATAATTCCCAATTATTGATCTCTCCTCCCTTCCGTTTCGTAAATTCATGTTAAGAACGGGGTATAGCGCCGGTTTAGGCGTTGACGATTTAAAAAATGACGTATATAATAGTATGATGTATGATAATGCTTGGATTGGCTGTGATGACAGCCCACAGCAGGGAGGAACAACCGACATGAAGAAGAGTTTGATCAAACTGGGAATCGTTGCGCTGCTGATTGTAGTTGTGGCGTTCCTGGCGCTTCACGGACTGCAGTTTGGCAAGTACATTCTCAAGCCCGTGGGCAGCGCCATCAGCCTGGGCCTGGATCTGAAGGGCGGCGTCTCCACCGAGTACATCGCCACGGACACCAGCATGGACAACTATGAGGGCCTGCTCGAGGGCACCGTCGGCGCGCTGCGCACCCGTCTTACCAACGCCGGCTTCACCGAGGCCACCGTGGCCACGCAGGGCCGCGACCGCATACTGGTGGAGATCCCGGACGTGGACGACCCCGAGGAGGTCGCCCGCATCATCGGCACCCCCGCCCACCTGGAGTTCCGCGAGCCGGACGGCACCGTGGTGCTGGAGGGCAAGGACATCCGCCAGGCGCAGGTGCAGTGGACCGACGAGACCCAGACCCTGTGCGGCGTGGGCTTCCAGCTGACCGCCGAGGGCTCCAGGGCCTTCTCCGAGGCCACCGGACGGCTGGTCGGCCAGGCCATATCGATCTATCTGGACGACGAGCTGATCTCCGCCCCCACCGTGCAGACCCAGATCACCGGCGGCCGCGGCATCATCACCGGCTCCAAGGCCGAAACCACCGAGGAGTCCTACAACTGGGCCAACGCCCTGACGATACAGATCCAGTCCGGCGCGCTGCCGATGGACATCGCCGAGGTTGAGACCCGCGCCATCTCCGCCACCCTGGGCGTCGAGGCCATCAAGGGCGCGCTGATCGCCGGCGTCATCGGCCTGATACTGATACTGATCTTCATGCTGGTCATGTACCGCCTGCCCGGCGTGGCCGCCGACATGGCGCTTTTGATCTATGTGCTGATCGTGTTCTACGCCCTGGCCATCTCCGGCGCGCAGCTGACGCTGCAGGGCATCGCCGGTATCCTGCTGGGCATCGGCATGGCGGTCGACGCCAACGTGGTCATATTCGAGCGCTTCCGCGAGGAGCTCCGCGAGGGTCGCACGCCCTTGAACGCCGTGAAGTACGGCTTCCGCAACGCCGGGCGCGCCGTGGCGGACTCCAACATCACCACGCTGATCGCCGCCATCGTGCTGATGATCTTCGGCACCGGCACCATCAAGGGCTTCGCCCTGACGCTGACCATCTCCGTCGTGGTGTCCCTGTTCACCGCCGTCGTGATCACCCGCAGCCTGCTGATACTCATCTGCAAGCTGGGCATCAACAACCGCAGTGCCTACACGCGCTAATGAGGAGGGGACAAGCATGAAAAAGACGTTTACCGGAAATACGCGCCTGTTCCTCTGCATCTCGGGCGCGATCATCGCCATCGCGCTGATCATGCAGATCGTGGGCGTCGGCATGAACCTGGGCATCGACTTCACCGGCGGCTCCATACTGAGCTACTCCGTCGGCGAAAACTACGACGTCAACGACGTCATCACCATATTGCAATCCGCGGGCTACAACGACCAGCCCACCAAGGCCGCGCCCTCCGCCGCGTCCATCGCGCTGCAGCAGGAGCTGGCCGCGCAGGCCGCCGAGCCCGCTGAGGAGACCGCTGAGGCTGTCGAAGAGACCGCCGAGGTTGCTGAGCCTGCCGAGGAAGCCGCCGAGACCGCCGAGGCTGCTGCCGAGGAAACCGCTGAAGAGACCGCCGAGGCTGCCGAAGAGGCCGCCGACGCCGCCGAAGAGGCCGCCGAGGCTGCCGAAGAAGCATTCAAGCCCATGCTGAACATGGACAAGTCCGGCATCCAGGCCGACGGCCTGACGGACCTGCAGATCCGCCTCAAGCTGGTGGACGCCACGGTGGGCATGGAGGAAACCATCGCCAACGCCGTCAAGAGCGTGGTCTCCGGCGCGGAGCAGACCGGCTACCGCACCGCCACCAACCTGGAGGTCAGCGACCTCGGGTATGACCTGAGCTACGCCGGCGGCAACATCATCGAGTTCAGGATGGGCGCCGACTACGACAAGGCCGCCGTGGAGACCGCGGTGAAGGCCGCGCTTAACGAGGGCGGCTACAGCCTGACCGAGATACAGTTTGTGAAGTACGACGCCGAGGCCGAGGCCGCCGCGAAGGCCGCCGAAGCCGAGGAGGAGGCCGCCGAAGAGACCGGGGAGGCCGCCGCCGAGGAGACCGAAGAGGCCGAGGAGACTGAGGAAGACGAGGAAGAAGTCGAGGAGACCGGCACCGACCTGCGCATCCTTCTGAACATGGACGACGTGACCAGCCAGGTGCGCTCCATCCTCGAGCGCGAGATGAGCGCCAAGTACCCGAACTTCCGCTTCATCTCCGTCGATCACGTGTCCGCCATCGCGGGCCGCGACCTGCTGTCCAACGCCGTCAAGGCGCTGCTGATCGCCTTCGTGTGCATGCTGATCTACATCGCCATACGGTTCAGCCCGCTGTCCGGCGCGGCCGCGCTGTTCGCGCTGGTGCACGATATACTGATCATGTGCGCGTTTATGGTGTTCTTCCGCTTCGCCTTCCAGGTGAACAGCTCGTTCATCGCCGCCATACTGACGATCGTCGGCTACTCCATCAACAACACCATCATCATATTCGACCGCATCCGTGAGAACCGCAAGCGCCCCGGCATGAGCCAGCTGCCCATGATGGACGTGGTGGAGGTCTCCGTCAGCTCCACGCTGGCCCGTACCATCAACACCACGCTGACCACCCTCATCACGCTGGTCTGCCTGTTCATATTCGGCGTGTCCTCCATCAAGGAGTTCGCGTTCCCGCTGATCATCGGCATGCTCGCCGGCACCTACTCCTCCGTGCTGCTGTCCGGCCAGGTCTGGGCCATGTGGGATGAGAAGCTCGCCGCCAAGCGCGCCACCAAGTCCGCAAAGTAATTGAACAATCCAACCCGAATTAGGAATCGACATATGCCGGTTCCTAATTCGTTTCTTCTACGACGACCAACGGGAGTTATCATGCTGAGATACGTCAAGCGCAACGAAACGCCTACCCCTTTTGAGCGGCCCGATGACATGCCGGAGGCGCTGCACCGCCTGCTGGTGGCGCGGGGCATCGGCTCGGCGGAGGAAGCCTCGCGCTTCCTTCACCCGGACGCCCGGAGCCTGCACGATCCCTTTCTGCTGAATGATATGGACCGTGCCGTCGGCATGATCCGCGCCGCCGCGGCCTCCGGCGACCCCATCTGCGTCTACGGCGACTACGACGTGGACGGCGTCTGCGCCTCGGCCATTATGCAGCTGTACCTCGAATCCCTGGGGGCGAACGTCCGGGTCTACCTGCCCAGCCGCCACACCGAGGGCTACGGCTTGAACGAGCGCGCCGTCCGGGAGATCGCGGGCACATCAAAGCTGATGGTCACGGTGGACTGTGGCGTGACCAGCGTGGAGCTGGTGGCGCTGGCGAAATCGCTGGGGCTCAATGTCATCGTCACCGACCACCACCGCCCCGCCGAGGCGCTGCCGGACTGCCCGGTGGTGAACCCGCTGCTCAACGATTACCCCTTCCCCTCCCTGTGCGGCGCGGGAGTGGCGTGGAAGCTGGTGTGGGCGCTGTCCGGCGAGATTCCCATGGATCTGATCGACATCGCCGCGCTGGCGACGGTGGCGGACGTGGTGCCGCTGACCGATGAGAACCGCGCCATCGTCGCCATGGGGCTTCAGGCCATCAACCGCCACCCCCGCACGGGCATCGCGGCGCTGATCGAGGCGGCGGGGCTGTCGGGCAAGCCGGTGACCTCCACGGCCATCGCCTTCCAGCTGGCCCCGCGTCTGAACGCGGGCGGGCGGCTGGACACGGCGCTTCGGCCGCTGGAGCTGGTCACCACCGGGGACCCCTCCCGGGCGGCGGCGCTGGCGGAGGAGCTCAACAGTGAAAACGAAACGCGCCGGACCGTCGAGCAGCAGATCGTCCGGGAGGCGGAGGCACAGCTTGCGGGCTTCGACTTCATACGGCACCGGGCCATCATACTGTGCGGCAAGGACTGGAACCCCGGGGTGATCGGCCTGGCGGCGTCCCGGCTGGTGGAGCAGTACCACTACCCCGTGGTGATGCTCTCCGACCAGGGGGACAGGCTGACCGGCTCCTGCCGCAGCATCGAGGGCGTGGACATCCACGCGGCGCTGACCGGCTGCGCGGACACCCTGCTGCGCTTCGGCGGCCACAGGCAGGCGGCGGGGCTGACGCTTGAGCCGGACCGGCTTCACGACTTCATCGACGCCATGGACCGCTGGCTTCATGACCACATCCCGCCGGAGGTCTACATCCCCGCGCAGCCCTACGACACCGAGCTCGAGCTGGAGGCCGTCACCCCCGCCCTGGTGGCGGCGCTGGAGGGTCTGCAGCCCACAGGCTTCGGCAACCCCGCGCCGGTGTTCCGCGCTGCGGCGGAGGTGGTGGAGGCCCGCAGCGTCGGCGCAGAGGGCGCGCACCTCAGGCTGACGCTGGCCCAGGGGGGCCACCGGGTGAGCGGCATATTCTTCCGGGAGGGCCGCCGTGCTCCGGAGCTGCAGGGCGACTGCCCCGTGGACGCGCTGTTCGTGCCGAAGCTGGACACCTATATGGGCCGCACCTCGGCGCAGATCGAGCTCAAGGCTCTGACGAGCGGCGACGAGAACGCGCGCATTGCGTCAAATCTCGGTGAGGAATTATCGCTTCAATGCGATTTCTTAACAGAGATAATCTATAATAAGAGGATAGACGCGACTGACACGCCTTGCCCCGCGCCCATCGACTTAGACGGCCTTTCGGCGCTTCTGGCCGCCGCGCCCCAGGGCACGCTGATGCTCGCGGGCGACCTCGACGCGGCGGCGCTGGCGCTCAAGCTGGGCCCCTGCGACCTGGTCATCGGCGCGCTGCCCGATGATCCCCGGGCCTTCAACGCGGTGTGCGTGTGCCCAAGGGCGGGCGCGATCCCTGCAAGCTACCGGCGCGTGGTGCTGATGGGCTGCCCCGCCGAGGCGCTTCGATGGGCGGGCGAGGTCTACCGCCTCGACGTGCGCGCCGGCTGGCGCGACGCCATACCGGACCTGGACGCCATGCGGGAGAGCTACCGGGCGCTGACGGCGCTTCATCGCCGGGGGACGCCGTACCGAAACCTCCATTTGCTCGCCCACACGGTGGCGGAGCAGTCCGGCCAAAGCCGACTGACCGCGCTGTTGAGCCTTTTGACCCTCGAGGACATGGCGCTGTTCGCCTTCGATGTAAGCGCCTCCCCCGTCGGCATCCGGCGGCTCGACCGCAAGAAGGCCGACCCCGATGAGAGCGCGGTCTGGCGGATGATACAGTCCTGGCGGCAGTAAAACCCACGACCATCAAAAACAGGGAGGATCCGATATGTCTGAAACCGGCTTGCGCCCGTACATCAGCGTGGACGAGCTGATCGGCCGCATACAGAAATATCACCCGGACGACGATATGGATCTGGTCAGCCGGGCCTACGCTTTTGCGGAAAAGGCCCACGCCAACCAGGTGCGGAAATCGGGCGATCCCTATTTTTGCCACCCATGCGCGGTGGCGGTCATACTGACGGATTTGATGCTGGACGCGACCACCATCGCGGCGGGCCTGCTGCACGACTGCGTGGAGGACGTGGAGGGCTGCACGCTGGACAACGTGCGCGCGCTGTTCGGCGACGAGGTGGCCCTGCTGGTGGACGGCGTGACCAAGCTTTCACAGCTGGACTTCGCCAACCGCGAGGAGGCCCAGGCCGAGACCCTGCGCAAGATGTTCCTGGCCATGGCCAAGGACATCCGGGTGGTCCTGATCAAGCTGGCGGACCGGCTGCACAACATGCGCACGCTCAAGTGGCAGCGGCCCGAGCGGCAGGTGCCCATCGCCCGGGAGACGCTGGACATCTACGCCCCGCTGGCGCACCGGCTGGGCGTGTACACCATCAAGTGGGAGCTGGAGGACCTGTCGCTGCGCTACCTCGACCCCGAGGGCTACTACGAGCTGGTGCGGCTGGTGGGCATGAAGCGCGAGGAGCGCGAGCAGCTCATCGCCCAGGTGACCCAGGAATTGAAGAGCCGCCTGAGCGAGGCGGGTATCAAGTGCGAAATCGACGGCCGGCCCAAGCACTTCTACTCCATCTACAAGAAGATGAAGAACCAGCAGAAGACCTTCGACCAGATCATGGACCTGATCGCGGTGCGGGTGCTGGTGAACACCAAGAACGACTGCTACTTCGCGCTGGGCATCGTGCACACCATATGGCCCCAGGTGCCGGGCCGGTTCAAGGACTACATCAGCATGCCCAAGGCCAACATGTACCAGTCCCTGCACACCACGGTGATGAACCAGGGCAAGCCCTTCGAGGTACAGATCCGCACCTTTGAGATGCACCGCACGGCGGAGTACGGCATCGCCGCCCACTGGCGCTACAAGGAGGGCAAGGCCGCCGACGAGCTGGACAACAAGCTGTCGTGGCTTCGGCGCATACTGGACTGGCAGGGCGACGTGAAGGACCCCGGCACGTTCTCGGAATTACTGAAATTCGACCTGTTCGCCGACGAGGTGTTCGTGTTCACCCCCAAGGGCGACGTGATCTCCCTGCCCAAGGGCGCGACGCCCCTGGACTTCGCCTACCGCATACACTCCGCCGTGGGCAACCGCTGCATCGGCGCGAAGGTCAACGGGCGCATCGTGCCGCTGGCCCATCCCCTCAACACCGGCGACTTCGTGGAGGTCATGACCTCGTCGTCCTCCCACGGCCCGTCCCGCGACTGGCTGAACATCGTCAAGACCTCCGAGGCCAAGGCCAAGATACGCGCCTGGCTCAAGAAGGAGCAGCGGGAGGACAACATCGTCCACGGCCGTGAGATGCTGGAGCGCGAGGCCAAGCGCCTGGGCTACAGCATGTCCCAATTAAGCCGCAACGAGCTGGTGGAGACACTGTACAAGCGCTACTCGGTGCAGTCCTACGACGACGTGTGCGCCATGGTGGGCTTCGGCGGCCTAAGCACGGTGCAGGTGCTCAACCGTTTAATCGACGAGTACAAGAAGACCCAGAAGATCGAGGACGCGCCGGCCTTGCCCGAGCAAAAGCCCGATGAGCCGCCGAAGAAGACCCAGAAGTCCGGTGCCTCCAATGGCGTGATCGTCAAGGGCGAGAGTGGCATGCTGGTGCGCTTCGCCAAGTGCTGTTCCCCGCTGCCCGGGGACCGTATCATCGGCTACATCACCCGGGGCCGGGGCGTGTCCGTGCACCGGGCCGACTGCGTCAGCCTCAAGGACCCCAGCGTGGAGAAGGACCGGCTGATCGAGGTCGAGTGGGAGACCCAGGCCTCCGGCGGCACCTACGACGCGGAGATCCGCATCATCTGCTACAACCGCACCGGCCTGCTGGCGGAGCTTTCCGTGCTGTTCGCCACCATGGAGGTGCCCGTCAGCGCCATCTCCGCCCATACCCTCAAGGACAATACCTTCATATTCAATATCTCCCTGGTGATCAAGGATACCCAGCAGCTCAACAAGATCATCAAGGAGCTCAACAAGTGGCCGGATATCATCGAGGTCAACCGGGTAAATGGGTGACCGAATGGAGGAATTATATTGCGTTGCGTCATACAGCGGGTCAGCCATGCGTCGGTGGACGTGGCGGGCGAGACCGTGGGGAAGATCGACGGCGGCTTCCTGGTGCTTCTGGGCGCGGAGGACGGCGACACCGAGGCGGACGCGAAGTACTGCGCGGACAAGATCGCGGGCCTTCGGGTGTTCGAGGATGAAAACGACAGGATGAACCTGTCGCTCAAGGACGTGGGCGGCAAGGTGCTGCTGGTCAGCCAGTTCACGCTGCTGGCCGACGCCCGCCACGGCCGGCGGCCGGACTTCATCAAGGCCGCGAAGCCCGACGTCGCCGAGCCCCTGTGCGAGACGGTGAAGGCCATGCTGGAGGCCCACGGCCTGGCCGTGGAGACGGGCCGCTTCCGCACCCACATGGCGGTCAGCTTGCTTAACGACGGCCCGGTGACAATACTGCTGGACAGCCGGAGGACTTTCTGAGCATGGTGCGCGAAGCGGTGCACGCCGACCTCGGGGGATTGCTGGAGCTGTACCTGCACCTGCACGAGACCCGGGTGCCGGAGGATTCCGACACCCTGCGCGACGCCTGGCGGCGGATCATGGCGGACGAGAACCACCACATCCTCGTGGACGACGAGGGCGGCCTGCTGGTGGCCTCCTGCGTGTGCGTGATCATACCCAACCTCACCCGCGGCGCGCGCCCCTACGCCCTCGTGGAGAACGTGGTGACCCGGGCGGAATACCGCCGGCAGGGCCGCGCCAAGGCGTGCCTCGACCGCGCGCGGGAGATCGCGCTGCGATCGGGCTGCTACAAGATGATGCTCATGACCGGCGCAAAGTCGGCGGGAACGCTTCAATTCTACAGGAAATGCGGCTATAACGCCGATGACAAGACGGCGTTTGTGCAATGGCTTTAATAATCGGAGGACCTATGCCCATTCAAATACACTGTGTGTGCTGCGGCGAGATCGGCGAGAACGCCTGGCTCGTGCGGCGCGAAGGCCGGGACGACTGCGTCGTGATCGACCCCGGCGACGAATACCCGAAGCTTAAGCACGCCCTCGAGGGCCGGAGGGTGGCGGCGATCCTGCTGACCCACGGCCACTTCGACCACATCATGGCCGTCGGGCCCATGGCCGTGGAGACCCGCGCCCCGGTGTACGCCGGGCGGGAGGACATGGAGATGCTCAACAACGCCGCCCTCAACGGCCGTGCGGGCCTGATGGGCATCAGCCACATGGACGGCCCGGCCATCGAGGCCGAGCCCTACGGCGAGAAGCTGTCCGTCGCGGGCTTCGATTTCACGGTACTGTCCACCCCCGGCCACTCCCGGGGCTCGGTGTGCCTGTACCTGCCCGATGAAAATGTATTGTTCTCCGGCGACACGCTGTTTCAGGCGGGGTTTGGCCGGATGGACCTCTACGGCGGCAGCCCGTCGCAGATGCGCGACTCCCTGCGGCGGCTGTTTGCGCTGCCCCCGGAGACCCGGGTGTATCCCGGCCACGGCATGGCCACCACCATCGGCGATGAAAGGAGCCGCTATCGCCTATGATACGCATCATCACGGACGCGCCGGAGTTCTTCTCCGACCTGGGCGACGTGCTGCGGCTGTTCTACGGCGACGTGGCGATCAGCCTGACCGCGGGCGATGAGGTGTTCGAGCACCGCTTCACCGCCGAAGACGGCCGGTGGACCGACCGCTGGACGCACGGCGGCGAACAGAGCGCGCTCTCCCAGCCCGCCTTCGACGGCACACCGGTGGAGGTCAAGCGCCTGCGGAAGCGTCAGGTCAAGCTGGCGCTCTACAACCTGCTCAAGCAGCTCACCGGCATGCGGCCCCCCTGGGGCAGCCTGACCGGCATACGCCCCACCCGGCTCTTGTACGAGGCCCTGGAGGCGGGCATGGACCTGGACGCCGCCGTCCGCCACGTGGAGGAAGCCTACGACGTCTCCCCCGACCGCGCCGCGCTGTTGGGCGAGATCGCCTGGATGCAGCAGGGCCTCCGCGAGGCCCCGGCAGACCGGTTCGATTTGTACATCGGCATCCCCTTCTGCAAGACCCGCTGCGCCTACTGCTCCTTCTCGGCAGGGGAGATCGGCGACGGCAGGCGCGTTAAACCGTATGTCGACGCGCTGCTTCATGAGATCGCGCTGTGCCGGGACATGATGCGTGAAAAGGGCATGGCCCTGCGGGCGGGGTACATCGGCGGCGGCACGCCCACCGCCATCCCCTTCGGGGACCTGGAGCGCATACTCTCAGCGGCGCAGGAAGCCTTCCCCACCGCCGTGGAGTGGACGGTGGAGGCCGGGCGGCCCGACACCATCGACGCGGAAAAGCTGCGGATGCTCAAGGCCCGCGGCGTGGGGCGCATCTCCGTCAATCCCCAGAGCTTCAACGACGACACGCTTAAACGCATCGGCCGCGCCCACACCGGGCAGCAGACACTTGAGGCCTACGCGCTGGCCCGCAAAGCGGGCTTCGACGACATCAACATGGACCTGATCGCCGCCCTGCCCGGGGAGACGGTGGCGGACTTTCAGCACACGCTGGACGTGGTGCAGTCCCTCAGGCCCGACAGCGTGACGGTGCACGCCCTGGCCATCAAGCGCTCCAGCAAGCTGCACGAGCAGCTTACCGTCGCCGGGGGGCACACCCAGATCGGCGCCGAGGGCGCGGGCGAGATGATCGCCCTGGCCCGCGAGCGCCTGATGGGGGCGGGCTACCGGCCCTACTACCTGTACCGGCAGAAGTACATGGCGGGCAACCTGGAGAACGTGGGCTACGCCCTGCCCGGCAAGGCGTGCCTGTACAACATCGGCAACATGGAGGAGACCGTCAGCGTGCTGGCGCTGGGGGCGGGGGCCATCACCAAGTGGCTGTTCGACCGCGCCCTGCGCATCGAGCGCGCCCCGAACGTGCGCAACATCGACGAGTACATCGCTCGCACGGACGAGATGGTGGCCCGTAAGCGCGCGGTGATCCTTCAAACGGGAGGGAATCGCCCGTGAAACGCATGATAATGGCGGTAACGCTGCTTCTCGCGGCAGCCCTGCTGCTGACGGCCTGCGGCCAGCCGAAGAACCCCTACGCGGAGATCACGCAGAACCCCGTCGCCACCATCACGCTGACCGACGGAAGCCAGATGCGCTTTGAGCTGTACCCGCAGCAGGCCCCGAACACCGTGGCCAACTTCGTCAAGCTGGCCAACGACGGCTTCTACGACAACCAGCAGATCTACCGGGTGGTGTCCAACGTGCTGATACAGTCCGGCGACCCCAACAACGACGGCACCGGCGACCCGGGCTACTACATCCGGGGCGAGTTTTCCGAGAACCTGTTCAAGGGCAACACGCTGTCCCACATGCGCGGCACCATCTCCATGGCCCGCAAGAGCGATTACGACACCGGCGGCAGCCAGTTCTTCATCATGGAGGGCAGCTACCCCGAGTACGACGGCTTCTACGCCGCCTTCGGGCG
>JAFRFY010000176.1 GCA_017434085.1 Clostridia bacterium | reverse complement strand
TACAACATTTTCACGGCGTCTTTTCCGCCATGCCCGCGTTGAAGTCCCTTGGCTTAGGGTCCACTAAGCCTGCGGGCCTTCGCCTTGGCCTGACGAAAAATCCACTCGTGAAAATGTCGCCCTTTAGATTGAGATTAGTATGATTCCCACTCCGCGAAAAGCGCCGGTCGTGTCATTCACACGACCGGCGTGATTTATGAGAGGGGTTTACTTACTCGGTGATCGCCCAGACGCGCGCGGGCAGGCCCGTGGCGCCCTCGAACCTGGGCCACGCCGCGAACAGCACCGCCCCCGCGGGCGCGACCTTGTCCAGGTTGCACAGCACCTCGATCTGCAGCTTGCCCTTTGCCAGCACGTAGCGCTCGCAGGCGAGGTCCCCGGCCTTCGCCGCCTCGGCGGAGGCGTCGGTATCCAGCGCCTCGTGGCCGTTGGCGGCGGCGTTGCGCGTCTCGTAGATGTATTTCAAGGCGTCCAGCGACCAGCCGGGGAAGTTCTCGCTCCCGTCCGCCGCGATGCCGGAGAGGGCGTCCATGTCCGGCCAGCGCTTGGACCAGTCCGTGCGCAGGGCGACGAAGGCCCCGTCCGGGATCGGGCCGTACTTGGCCTCATAGGCTTTGATGTCGTCGGCGGTCGCGGCGTAGTGCTGATCCGCGGCGACCTTATCGGTGATGTCGATCACGCACAGCGGATAGGCCATGTGCTCCAGGCCGTAGGCCTCCGACAGCGGCGTATCCTTCACGAAGTGGCCGGGGAAGTCGATGTGCGTGCCGAACTGTCCCGGGAACTTGAACGTCTGGATCAGGCAGTCCAGCATGGGATTGCCCCAGTCGAACACCGTCTTCGCCAGCTCGACGGAGCCCTCGGGGATCCCCGCCCAGTAGGGGCTTGAGTTGTTCAGGGAATGGGAGAGCTCGACCCAACGGTACTTTTTCAGATCATTCAGCGTTTCCCAGAGCTTGTACATATTGCGTGCCTCCTTCAATTGCGATTTACACTATTATAACATATGAAGGGGCGTTTGTATAGAGTATTTTTCCGGATAAATCATTCCGACTGCAAGGCGTCGTAGCCCTCCTCGCCGGTGCGGACGCGCACCACGTTCTCCACGTCGGTGACGAATATCTTGCCGTCGCCGATGTGGCCGGTATGCAGCACGCGCTTGGCGGTTTCGATCACCATGCGCACGGGCACCTTGCTGACCACGATGTCCACCTGCACCTTCGGCAGCAGCGTGACCTCCACGGGCGTGCCGCGGTAGTACTCGGGCTTGCCTTTCTGCGCGCCGTAGCCCATGACGTTGGTGACGGTCATGCCGGTGATGCCGATCTTGTTCATGCTGCGCTTGAGCGGCTCCAGGCTGGCCGGGCGGCAGATGATGCGCACGTTGGTGTAGACCGGCGCGTCGGGGGCTTTCTCCTTCTCCACGCGCACAGGCGCTTCATACTCCCCGTCCGGGATCGCCACGATCTCTTCATCCGGCAGGCTGTCGGCCATGACGGTGAACCCGGCGTAGGCGGTGTGCAGGCCGTGCTCGGAGCGGTCGAGGCCCATGACCTCGTCGGTGGCGTCCGCCCGCAGGCCGATGGTGGCCTTGATGATCGAGAACACGATCGTGATGACGACCGCCGTCCAGGCGATGGTCGCCGCCACGCCCAGCAGCTGCACGCCGAAGAACTTGAAGCCGCCGCCGTGGAACACGCCCTTCATCGTGGAGATGCCGGTGGCGAACAGGCCGGTCAGCAGCGTGCCCAGCGCGCCGCACACGCCGTGCACGGAAATCGCGCCCACGGGATCGTCGATTTTGACGACCTTATCGAAGAACTCCACCGACAGCACCACCGCGATGCCGCAGCACAGGCCGATGATGGCCGCGCCGAAGGGGTTGACCGCGTCGCAGCCCGCCGTGATGCCCACCAGGCCCGCCAGCGAGGCGTTGAAGGTCATGGACACGTCCGGCTTGCCGTAGCGCAGCCAGGTGAACAGCATCGTGGTCAGCGTGGCCACGGCGGCGGCCAGGTTGGTGTTGAAGAACACCAGGGACGCGCTGGCGATCAACTCGTCGCCGTCCATGCCCACGGTGGAAGCGCCGTTAAAGCCGAACCAGCAGAACCAGAGTATGAACACGCCCAGCGCCGCGATGGACAGGTTGTGGCCCAGTATGGCCCGGGGCTTGCCGTCCTTGCCGTACTTGCCGATGCGCGGGCCCAGCATCTTGGCGCCGATCAGCGCGCACACGCCGCCGACCATGTGGACCGCCGTGGAGCCGGCGAAATCGTGAAAGCCCATCTCGGAAAGCCAGCCGCCGCCCCAGATCCAGTGGCCGGACACCGGGTAGATGAACAGCGATATCGCTGCGGAGTACACGCAGTAAGCGGAGAACTTCGTGCGCTCGGCCATCGCGCCGGACACGATGGTGGCCGAGGTGGCGCAGAACACGGTCTGGAAGATGGCGTAGGCCCAGATCGGCACGCCCGCGGGCAGTATGTGGGCGTAGTCCTTCAGTATGAAGGGGTCGATCCAGCCGAAGGCCGCCGTGCCCGCGCCGAACATGATGCCGAAGCCGAACAGCCAGTACAGCGGCGTGCCGATGCAGAAGTCCATCAGGTTCTTCATGAGTATGTTGCCCGTGTTCTTCGCCCGGGTGAAGCCGGCCTCGCACATCGCAAAGCCCGCCTGCATGAAGAATACCAGCGCTGCGCCCAGCAGCACCCAGATGGTGTTCACAGCGGAAAACGTCATATCAATCGACCTCCTTTGTTGATCCAAAAACAAAACGCAAGGGTGTGCGCGAGATCGCTCTCGTCGGCACACCCTTGCGCCCGGTTGGAATGTGGACATTTTATTCCGATTGGGACGAGTTGTCAAGAAAACATATTGTTAATTCACGCGCGAAGCGCATTCAAAAACCGCTCCAGCCGCTCCATCGCCTCGGACAGATTGGCCAGCGAGGAGGCGTAGCACATCCTGACGAACCCCTCCCCGCCCGCGCCGAAGGCGGTGCCGGGGATGGCGGCCACGTGCTGCTCCACCAGGAAGCGCTCGCAGAACTCGGCGGAGGAAAGCCCCGTGGACCTGATGCAGGGGAACATGTAGAACGCCCCCCGGGGCTCGAAGCACGAAAGCCCCGCGCCGCGCAGCTTGTCCAGCAGGAAGCGGCGGCGGTAGTCGTAATCGCGGCACATGTTGGCGATGTCCTGATCGCCGTCGCGCACGGCCTCCACCGCGGCGTACTGGCTGGTGGTGGGGGCGCACATGATGGCGTACTGGTGGATCTTGAGCATCTGCTTGACCAGCGGCTGGGGCCCGCACACGTAGCCCATGCGCCAGCCGGTCATGGCGTAGGACTTGGAAAAGCCGTTGACCACGATGGTGCGGTCCGCCATCTCCGGCAGGTTGGCGATGGAGACGTGGTGCCCGCCGTAGGTCAACTCGGCGTAGATCTCGTCGGACAGCACGATGATGTTGGTGTCTTTGAGCACCTCCGCGACGGCCTCCAGGTCCTTTCGCTCCATGATGGCCCCGGTGGGGTTGTTGGGGAAGGGCAGCACCAGCAGCTTGGTGCGGGGGGTGATGGCGGCCTTCAATTCCTCGGCGGTCAGGCGGAACTCGTTTTCGGCCTTCGTCTCCACGAACACCGGCACGCCGCCGGCCAGCTGAACGATGGGGCCGTAGCACACGAAGGACGGCACGGGGATGACGACCTCGTCGCCCTCGGACACGATGGCCCGCACGGCGATGTCGATGCCCTCGGAGCCGCCGACGGTGACGATCATCTGCTTCATCGGGTCGTATTGCAGGCCGAAGCGGCGACTCAGGTACTTGGCGATCTCCCGGCGAAGCTCCGCCAGGCCCGCGTTGGAGGTGTACTTGGTGAAGCCCTTCTCCAGCGCGTACACGCCCGCGTCGCGGATGTGCCAGGGGGTCACGAAGTCCGGCTCGCCCACGCCCAGGGAGATGGCGTCGTCGTGGTCCATGTTTTCCAGCAGGTCGAAGAACTTGCGGATGCCCGAGGGCGCGACCCCCTTGATGCGGGGCGACAGCGCGGAATCATAGTCGATCATACGAACAGCATCCTCTCTTCCTGCTCAGGCAGCTTCTCGAAAACGTGGTTCTTTTCCTTGTACTTCTTCAGTATGAAGTGGGTGGCGGTGCCGGTGACGCCCTCTATGATGGCCAGCCGCGCGTGCACGAACTCGGCCACCTCCCGGAGGCTCCGCCCCGTGATGGTGACGGCCAGGTCGTAGGCCCCGGACATCAGGTAGAGGGACTCCACCTCCTCATACTGGTAGATGCGCTCGGCGATGCGGTCAAAGCCGTCGCCCCGCTGGGGAGAGATGCGCACCTCGATCAGCGCGGTGACCATCTCGTCGTCGGTCTTGGTCCAGTCCACCAGCGCGGGGTAGCCCAGTATGATGTGCTCCTTCTCGCAGCGGGCGATTTCGTCCAGGATCTCCTGCTCGTCCTTGCCCAGCATGGTCGCCAGCTGCTGGGGCGTCTGGCGGCAGTCCTTCTCCAACAGGGTCAAAAGCTCGTTCATAGGTTTGATTTCCTCCGATAATGACTTGATGCGCGCCCCCGGACCGGCCTACAGCTCCTCCAGGTGCTTCAAAAACGCCCTCAGCGCGGCCGTGCCGCGGTGGCGCCGGGTGTGGTCGGCGATCGCGGCCTTCACGGCCTCCATCGCCTCCTCCACGCCGCTGAACCGGTCGAGCAGCGCCGCGTACAGCGCCGCGTCCGGGACCTTCGGCAGCCGCGCGAGCAGCTGGGCCGCGGGCACATCCTCCGCCAGGACAGGCGCCGCCGGCGCCGCGGGGGCCTTGATCTCCGCGGGAGCCTCGGGGGCCTCGATATCGTCGAAGGCGTCCGCCTCGTCCTCCCCG
>JAFRFY010000175.1 GCA_017434085.1 Clostridia bacterium | reverse complement strand
CCTGTTCCCCGTTCCCTGCGGGCGATGAGGGCATCGCTCCTACAGTGAGGTCGGCCATTCCTGTTCCCTGTTCCCTGTTCCCTGTTCCCTGTTCCCCGTTCCCTGCGGGCGATGAGGGCATCGCTCCTACAGTGAGGTCGGCCATTCCTGTTCCCTGTTCCCTGTTCCCTGTTCCCTGTTCCCCGTTCCCTGCGGGCGATGAGGGCATCGCCCCTACGTGTTCGCGGGTTGCGCGCGCCGACATAACCCCTACTCCCTACTGCCGACTCCCTCTTAACGTCACCCCCACCCCCTTCCATCAAACGGGAAACCGATTCAGGAGGCTTAACCAATGAAAAACAGAATCAAGTTGATGCTTCTGTCCTTCGCCATCACTCTGCCGTTGGTGTTCACGCTCCTCTTTTTCGGGTATTTCCCGTTGAGATACGATATCGTGCTGCATACCGACAACATCGTCGGCGAGGGCATATGCCAGACATACGTTTGCCCGAAGGCCGGCATTGCGGCATTCTACAACGTGACGTTTTACTTCGGAAGCGAGCTCAAAAAGGCGACCCTTCAGGGCTTTCACTGCGATGTCGACACCCTGGAATTGATCAGCTCCGATGTCTCCGCGTTTGATATTACCGGGATCGATTCGTATATCAAGGGCATCCACGTCGGGCACTTCGAGCCGACGGACATCCTCCCGGACGGCGAGACGGTGGGAGAAGGCCAAACCGTGCTGACCTCGCGCGACGGGGTCCTGCACGTGGATATCAAGGACCCCGACATCGGTTCGACGATCAGCTTCACTCTGCATTTCATACCGACGTGGTTCTTTGTCGCCTATTTTGCGGGCCTGATACTCATCGCCCTTCTGCTCGCGGCGCTGTTCGCCCTCGTATTTGAGCGCGTCGCATGGCTCAAGCCCGTGTTTCTGTATGCCGCCTGCATCGCGGTGACGCTGCTGGCGGGGTGCTTCTTCTGCGGCAGCCTCCCTTACGCGAGCTACCGCCATTTCATGCTCAACTGGCTGCTCGTGTTCGCGCTGAGCCTGCTTTTGAACGCCGTCACGCTGCCCTGGCTCGGCACGGTGCTGACCATGGCGTTTATGACGTTTTGGTACGCCGCCAACTACTTCGTCATCGCCCTGCGCGGCAAGCCCGTCATGCCCGCCGATCTCAAGGCCATCGGCACGGCGCGGGAGGTCATGGGCGGCTACAGCTTTATGCCGAGCTGGCAGATGGCGCTGGGCATCGCCGTGGTGATTGGCTACGCGGTTTTATGGATCGTCGTTCACAAAAACAACCGGCCGAAGGAGAAACCGGCGCTCAAATGGCGGCTTATTAAGCGCGGCGCCTGCGCTTTGGTCGCGGTGCTGCTGATGTTCGTCGGCATCCATTCAAACACCTTCAAATCGCTCAATTCGTTCGCGTGGGACCTGGTGCTGCTCAAGAGCTTCCACGCAGAGGGCATGGTGACCACCTTCCTCAAGAGCGCCTTCAACGCGAGCGTC
Source organism: Clostridia bacterium (assembly GCA_017434085.1). Classification (GTDB taxonomy): domain Bacteria; phylum Bacillota; class Clostridia; order Christensenellales; family Aristaeellaceae; genus UBA2862. The sequence continues at coordinate 5,728 of JAFRFY010000175.1, read as the reverse complement.
AAAAAGCCGGAGGGCTATTCCAGGGAGCTTGTAGACGGTTATCTCGCGGATTACAGCCAGCAAGCGCCCGCGGACGGCGTCCGGCCGACCAATATCATCATGGTCATGAACGAGGCGTTCTCGGACCTCAGGGTCGTGGGTATGGACGAGCGCATCGACGTGATGCCCTTCATCGACAGCCTGCGGGAGAACACGCTCGACGGGGGCCTGTACGTGAGCGTGTTCGGCGGGGGCACCTGCAACACGGAGTTCGAGGCGCTGACCGGCAACACGCTGGCCTTCCTCGGGCCGGGCGCCTATCCCTACACCGAGAACGTGACAAAGCCGCTGTTCTCGCTGGCCTCCTATTTCAAAAATATGGGCTTCGCCGCCGAGGCCTTCCATGCGAACGAGCCCGGGAACTGGAACCGCAACATGGTCTATCCCAACCTCGGCTTTGAAAAATTCCACAGCATCTCCGATTTCGAGGATTTCGGAGAGGTCCGGAGGCTGCACCGGTACGTGGCGGATACGACCGACTACCAGTACATCGAGGCGGTGGACGCGGAAAAGCGCGACCGGCCCCGCTTCCTGTTCGACGTCACGCTGCAAAACCACTCCGGCTACGAGCGCTGGCTGGATGTCGAGCGGGATGAGAGCGTGGCCGAATACGGGGACAACCTCTACGTGGACACTCAGGTGTATCTCTCGCTGATCAAGGCCTCCGACGACGCGGTGCGGCAGCTTGTGGAGACCTACAAGGACAGCGACGAGCCGACGATGATCGTGTTCTTCGGCGACCATCAGCCCGGGCTGCCGGGAGCGGCGATCAATGAGATCTATACGGACATGTCGACGCAGCTCGATATATACAAATCAAAGATGTTCATCTGGACGAACTACGATACGGAGGAGGTGCGCGACCTGCAGATCAGCGCCAACTTCCTGCCGTTGCTGATACTGGAGCGCGGCAATTTCCCCCTGCCGCCCTATATGCGGATGCTCAGGGAGGTCTGCGACAAGTACCCCATCGTCACCTCCCAGGGGGTGATCGATGCCGAGGGCAACTTCTACAGCAGCGTCGCCGAGCTCATGGACGACCCGCTGATCCGGAAATACCAGTATATCCAGTACGCCAACCTCTTTGACGAGATCGACGAGAAGTGGTTCGAGGCGCAATGAAGCCCGGCAGGTAACGGCCTCTCAGTCACCGGCTTCGTCGGCGGCAGCTCCCTATAGCATTCTGCAAAATATGAGCTGGGGCGATGAGGGCATCGCCCCTACGGATGGCGGTCTTGTAGGGGCGATGCCCTCATCGCCCAAAGCTATTATTGCAGATTGCTATAATAATCAAAAAGGAAGTGATCAGGCATCTTTTGGAAATATCAGAAGACCCGTTGATCGACAAAGCACAGCTCAGAAACGATGCGCTCGTCATGCTGGACGCGCTCGGACTCCCATCGTAAACGCCAGGCCACGGTAAAAGTAGCTTTACTTCGGCACATCATTCATCCAAATCACGTAAAACGCGGTTTTCACCCTTGACAAATACCCCTTTGGGGTATATAATGGCCTCATTGAACAGATACCCCCGTGGGGTATATACGGAGGAGCGGAGCATGAGCGAGAGATGTGCGCATCCTGACCGGAAAAAGGTCCGGGATGACAAGGAACGCCGCGACCTGATGAACCGTTTGAAGCGTATCGAGGGGCAGGTACGGGGCCTGCAGCGCATGCTGGAGGAGGACGCCTACTGCCCGGACATACTGACCCAGGCGTCGGCGGTCAACTCGGCGCTGAACAGCTTTTGCCGGGTGCTTTTGACCAGTCATCTCAAGACCTGCGTGTCGGAGGACATCCGCGCGGGCCGCGAGGACACCGTGGACGAGCTGATGGACACGCTTCAAAAGCTGATGAAGTGAGGCATGGACGATGGAACAGTATAACGTGACCGGCATGAGCTGCGCGGCGTGCTCCAGCCGGGTGGAAAAGGCCGTGAGCGGCGTGCCGGGGGTCACCGCCTGCGCCGTGAGCCTGCTGACGAACTCCATGGGCGTGGAGGGCACGGCCTCGCCGGACGACATCATACGCGCCGTGGAGGCCACGGGGTACGGCGCCTCCCTCAAGGGCGCGAAAAAAGAGGCAGCTTCCGCCTCCTGGGCGGACGCCGAGGCCTTGAAGGACCATGAGACGCCGAAGCTGAAAAGGCGGCTCATGCTCTCGGTGCCGATACTGCTTTTGCTGATGTATTTCTCCATGGGCCACGGCATGTGGGGCTGGCCCGCGCCAAAGGCCTTCGACAACCTGGTTTTTCTGGGTCTGTTCGAGCTGCTGCTGGCGGTGATCGTGATGATCATCAACCAGAAGTTCTTCACCTCCGGCTTCTCTTCCCTGTTCCACGGCGCGCCCAACATGGACACGCTGGTGGCGCTGGGCTCCAGCGCGTCGTTTATCTATTCGCTGGCGGAGCTGTTTTTGATGATACTGGCCCAGGGCGAGGGCGACCACGGCGCAGTGATGAAGTACGGCATGAACCTGTACTTTGAGTCCGCCGCCATGATCCCGACGCTCATCACCGTCGGCAAGATGCTGGAGGCGATGTCGAAGGGCCGTACCACGGATGCGCTCAAGGGCCTTATGAAGCTGGCGCCGAAGACCGCCGTACTGCTCAGGGACGGCGCGGAGACGGAGATCGGCATCGAGGAGGTCCGGGCGGGCGATATCTTCGCAGTCCGTCCGGGCGAGCAGATCCCGGTGGACGGCGTGATCGTCAAGGGCATGACCTCGGTCAACGAGTCCGCGCTGACCGGCGAGAGCATCCCGGTGGACAAGGCCGAGGGCGATCCGGTGTCCGCCGCCACGATGAACCAGCAGGGCTACATCCAGTGCCGCGCCACCCGCGTGGGCGAGGACACCACGCTGGCGCAGATCATCAAAACCGTGTCCGACGCCGCCGCCACCAAGGCCCCCCTCGCCCGCATCGCGGATAAGGTGTCCGGCATATTCGTGCCCGCGGTGATCGGCATCGCGGCGCTGACGCTGATCGGCTGGCTGATCGCGGGCAAGCCCTTCGCCTTCGCCATCGCCCGGGGCATCTCGGTGCTGGTGATCAGCTGCCCCTGCGCCCTCGCGCTGGCGACGCCGGTCGCCATCATGGTGGGCAGCGGCGTCGGCGCAAAGACCGGCGTGCTGTACAAGACCGCCGCCGCGCTGGAGGGCGCGGGCCGGACGCAGATCATCGCGCTGGACAAGACCGGCACCGTGACCGAGGGTCAGCCCAAGGTGACCGACGTGGTGCCCGTGGGCATGGATAGGGAAGCGCTGCTCACCCTCGCGGCGTCGCTGGAGAAAAACAGCGAGCACCCGCTTGCGAAGGCCGTGACCGCCGAAGCGGAGGGCCTGGCGCTTTGCGAGGTCAGCGGCTTCGAGGCCCTGCCCGGCCACGGGCTGCGCGCCCGTCTTGACGGTAAGGAGCTGCTGGGCGGGAGCCTGAAATTCCTTGCCTCCAAGGGACTGGTCAGCGAAGCCGTTGCCAATCAGGCCAACGCCCTCGCGGAGGCGGGCAAGACGCCGCTGCTGTTCGCCCATGGCGGCAAACTGATCGGGCTGATCGCTGTGGCGGACCCCATCAAGCAGGACTCCGCGCAGGCCATCCGCGAGCTTCGCGGCATGGGCATACAGACCGTGCTGCTGACCGGCGACAACGCCCGCACCGCGCAGGCCATCAGCCGCCAGGCGGGGGTGGACCAGGTCGTGGCGGGCGTGCTGCCGGAGGGCAAGGCGGAGGTCATCCGCCAATTGAAGCCGCTGGGGAAGGTGGCGATGGTCGGCGACGGCATCAACGACGCCCCGGCGATGACGGAGGCGGACAACGGCGTCGACATCGGCGCGTGCACGGACGTGGCCATCGACGCGGCGGACATCGTGGTGATGAAGAGTCGCCTGACCGACGTCACCGCCGCCATCCGCTTAAGCCGCGCCACGATCCGCAACATCCACCAGAACCTGTTCTGGGCGTTCTTCTACAATGCCATCTGCATCCCACTGGCGATGGGACTGTACGGCATCGAGATGAAGCCCATGTACGGCGCGGCGGCCATGGCGCTGTCCAGCTTCTTCGTGTGCATGAACGCGCTGCGGCTGAACCTCGTCAACCCCCACGACGCCGGACACGATAGAAAGGGCAAGTCAATCCCCGCGGAGGCGCTTTCAGAGATCGTCGCCGCGGCAACAAAGAAGGAGGAAATCACCATGAAGAAGACTTTGAAGGTAGAAGGCATGATGTGCAGCCACTGCGAGGCCCGTGTGAAGAAGGCGCTGGAGGCCGTCGCCGGCGTGGAGAGCGCCGTGGCCGACCACAACAGCGGCACCGCCACCGTGACCCTGAGCGCCCCCGTCGAGGACGACGCGCTGCGCGCCGCCGTGGAAGCCCAGGACTACAAGGTGCTGGGCGTGGAATAATTGGATAAAAATATCTCCGCCGTCCGTCCGGGCAGCGGAGATTTTTTATATTTACGCCTTGTTGAACTTCGATTTCGGCTGCTTGCAGCGCGGGCACTTCCAGTCCTCGGGCAGGTCGTCGAAGGCCGTGCCGTCGTGCTCGGCGGGGTCGTAGACGTAGCCGCACACGGAGCAAATGTACTTGCCGGTGGCCTGCGCGGCGGCGACCTCCGTCGGCGGGATGCTCGCGGGCGGGTTGTCCAGGTCGACCACGGCCCTGTTCTCCAGGTTCTCGAATCCCAGCGGCGTGTGGGTGGAGAGGTACACCGTCGGATGGGCGGCGATGAACGCCCGCACCGCATCGAGGGTCTTTCGCGCCGCGGCCACGTCCTCGAACACCACGGACAGCTTGTTTGAGTACAGCGCCTCGTCGGTATAGGTCACGTCGCCGTGGATCATGTAGAACAGCCCGCCGTCCTCCACGATCACGATGCTGTTGCCCTTCGTGTGCCCCTTCGCCGGAATGTAGTAAACGCCGTCGGCGATCTTCTCCGAGGCCTCGAAGTTGTGGTACGGGCCGTCCTTGAAGGTCACCGCCTGTACGTTGGGCAGGGCTTTGAGCTCGTCGCTGGCGGCCTCCTCGGGGGAGGCGCAGATCACGGCGTTCGGGAACGCCTTCAAAAGGCCCGTGTGGTCGGCGTGCTTGTGGGTGACCAGTATCTTCGACACGTTCTCCGGTCCGTAGCCCAGCGCGCGAAGCGCGGGCAGGTAGTCCTGGATGCGCGCGCCCATGTAGATGGGGGTCTTGGCGTCCGGCACCTGGTTCGGCACGCCGTCGGGCATGCCGGTGTCCACCAGGATCACCTCGCTGCCGGTGTCGATGACATAGTTCTGCAGGCTGGAGCGGTAGCGGACAGTCGGGTCGAGTCCCTCCATGCCCTCGCCGCCCATGGCGAAGGGCTGGAGCATGTAGCCGTTTGCGTAGAGCTTGACCGCCTGGATCTTCATAAAAATGACCTCCTCGCAATGATAATCGGAACGGGCACTTTACAACCCAATATACATCTGTTAAAATTGTAACGTAAAATCCAATAAATGTCAATGGCGCAAATCAGTGTAAGGATCAGGGCGGCCTCGCCATACTGACGCTGCTCTCCGCGCTGTTCTGATACTAATTTCAGTCTAAAAGTTAGACAGACTGCGAGGGGATTTTTTGTCATGGCAAGGCGGAGGTCCGCAGGCTTGCTGGCGGCAAGTCAAGGGCCGACAACGAAGCCATGGCGGAAAAGCCACCGCAGGATGGTTGATT
>JAFRFY010000174.1 GCA_017434085.1 Clostridia bacterium | reverse complement strand
CGCTCCCCGGTTCCCCGGCTCTTCGCATCTCGGCTCGATGTCCTTTTTCTCTCTTCTCTGTATCGTTTTCAAGGTTCGCGCCGCCTTCGTGAGCCCCCCGCAAGGGTGTCTCTCGCTGACAGCTTGATCAGTATATCAAACACATTTTTGTTTGTCAATACACTTTTTTGCAAATTACCCCGAATTAACATCATTTACCGATCACGGGCTGAATCTGCCGTCCCTCGAGGGCCAGCGCGAGGGTCTCCGGCAGGCGCTCAAAGTCCGCAACGATGGAGTTGGGCTTCTCCCCGGCGTCATCCTGCCGAAGCGGCGCGAAATAGAAGTGCTTCGCCGCCATCAGCTGCCCGATGTTGCGGGCGTTTTGCCCCAGCGCGTCGTTGCTGGACACCGCCAGCACCACGGGCCTGCCGTTGCGCAGGTGGGACTTCGCCGCCAGCGTCACCGGCGTGTCCGCGACGCCCGCCGCCAGCTTCGCCAGCGTGTTGCCGGTGCAGGGCATGATCGCCAGCACGTCCAGCAGCTTTTTCGGTCCGATGGGCTCGGCCTGGTCGATGGTTTGGATCAGCGGCTTTCCGCAGATCTCCTCAAACATGCCCCGCGCTGTCGCCGCCTCGAAGAAGCGCGTGTCAATGTTCGCCGCGTTGAAGGACATGATCGGGTAAAGCTCAGCCCCGGCCGCCTTGAGCGCCCGCCACACCCGAAACGCCCGGGCGAAGGTGCAGAAGGACCCGGTCATGGCGCAGCCCACGCGAACGCCCCGCAGATCAGTCATGCGCCGCACCTCCCCGCCGCATCGCCCGGTAAAGCGCCGCCGCCGCGCTCTCGGGACAGTACCGCCCGGGCAGTCCGGGCTCCCGCCAGGCCCGCAAACCCAGCGCCCACGCCGCGCGCAGGTCGACGCCGTAGGGCAGGCTGGCCAGGTCGATGATCAGCGTCTCCCGGTTCGCATGCGCAAGCGTCTCCGCGTCCAGCACCATGGCCGGGGCGGTGTTGAACAGGATATCGATCCCCGGCAGCACCTCCGGCAGCTGCTCCGGTGATATCGCCTCCGCGCCGCGCTCGATGGCGCGATGCCGGTGCGCCTGCGTCCGGGAGGCCACGATCACCCTCGCGCCCAGCGCCACCAGCATCTCGGTCAGCGCGCCGCCGATGCGTCCCCAGCCGATCACCAGCACGCGGGCGTCGCGCAGGCATCTGTCCCCCGCCCGCATGGCGGCGCACAGCGCGCCCTCGGCGGTGAGCCAGGCGTTTTCCTTCTGAAGCGCCTCGTCCTTCCACAGGTCGGTGATCCGCGCGTCCTCCCAGTGCACCGGCCCGCACAGGTAGACCCGCGCCTCCGGCGAGGCCAGCGCCAGTATATCCTCCATGGTAAAGCCGCACTTCGGCGGACAGTTGACCACGATGCCCTTCGCGCCCGCCAGCGCCTCCGCCGTGGGCTTGGCCATGTGCCGCGCCTCAAAGCCGCCCTCCCGCAGGCGCTTCGCCAGGGCGGGCATCCGCGCGTCGCCGCCCAATACGATGAAATCCAATGAAACCGCCTCCCTTTCACGCGGCATACTATGCGCCGCGGGAAAACGGAGTGCAAAAGAAAACAGCCCCATATCGGGACTGTCAGGAGACCATCCTGCCGCGCACCGGCAGCCGCAGGGTGAAGGTACTGCCCTCTCCGGGGCGGGAGCACGCCGAGAGGCTGCCGCCCAGCCTCCGCGCGCCCTCCATGGCGGCGGGCAGGCCGTAGCCTTGGCCGCCGTCGGTCTCGCCGCGCAGGAAGATGTAGGGCAGGCGCTCGGGGGCGATGCCCGGGCCGACGTCCGTCACGGCAATCTCCGCGAAGTCCCCCAGCGCCGTGCAGCGCACCGCCACGCTGCCCCGCGGGGGCGAGAAGCGTATAGCGTTCATGACGAGGTTCAGTATCACCCGCGAAAGCACGTCGCCGTCCGAGGCCAGCGTCAGCGCGTCCACATTGCCGGAAAGTGTCACATCCACCCCGCGGGCGGCGGCGTAGTCCCGGCAGCGCCGGCACAGCGCCCGCAGGCAGCCCATCAGCTCCACCGGACCGGTCTCGCGCGCCTCACGGCGCTTAAGCGCGCCGTCCAGCAGCTGCCCCATCTGCGCCGCGCCCTCCAGGAGCGCGTCCAGGTAGCCCCGCGCCTCCCCGCCATTCCCGGAGAGTTGCAGCATCTGCGCGCTGGCCTGTATCAGTTGAAGCGAGAGCCTCAAATCGTGCAGCAGTTCCACATCCATATCCGTCACCTCTGTGACAGGTATATGCCCGCGGGGCCGCGGATATGACAATTATCCGTACATTCACCCCAGGCTCTTCAAAGCCAGGAAGATCATCTCGTCGGTCTTGTCGGTCTTTCCGGCCACCCTGGACACGGCCTTGGCGGCCTCGGAGGCGCTGTAGCCCAGGGCCACCAGCGCGGCGACGGCCTCGCCCTCGGGCCCGTCGGCCTGCTTCGGCGCGACGGAGGCCCCGCTGCCGGTGAGCTGGGCGTCGTCCACCTTGTCCTTGAGCTCCAGCACCAGCCGCTGGGCGATCTTCTTGCCGATGCCGGGCACCCGGGTCAGCGCGGCGGCGTCGCCGGACACCAGCGCGATGGACAGGTCCCGCACGCTCATGGCGGACAGTATCTGCAGCGCGGTGCGGGAGCCCACGCCGTTGACGCCCCTGAGCCGCTCGTACATGGCCTTTTCCTCCCGGCTGTAGAAGCCGTAGAGCTCCATGGCGTCCTCCCGCACGTTCAGTATGCTGTAGACCTTGAAGCGCTGGCCCACCGCGGGGCACATCTGCAACGTCGCGCCGCTGACGTAGAGCAGATAGCCCACGCCCCCCACGTCCAGCACGATGGAATCCGACGCCTTCTCGGCCACGATGCCGTCAAAATGCGCAAACATGTGTATATCCTCCTAATTGATCCTGAACATCTTCTTCATGTGTATGGAGTTGGCGTGGGTCAGCGCCACGGCCAGGGCGTCGGCGGCGTCGTCGGGGCGGGCGATCTCCTTCATGTTCAAAAGCATCTTCACCATCTGCTGCACCTGGTGCTTGTCCGCGCCGCCGTAGCCGGTGACCGCCTGCTTGATCTGCATGGGGGTGTACTCGTAGAGGTTGTCCGTGCGCTGCACCACCGCCACCAGCGCCACGCCCCGCGCCGCCGACACCGCCATGCCCGTGGTGATGTTCTTGGAGAAGAACAGCTCCTCGAAGGCCACATCGTCCGGCTTATAGATGTCCATCAGCTGGTTCATGCCCTGAAAGATCGCCCGGAGCCTCTGGGGCATGGGCTCCCCCGCCGGGGTGGTCAGCGTGCCGAACTGTATAAGCCGCCGCTTGTCGTTCACCGCCTCGATCACGCCGTAGCCCAGCGTCGCCAGCCCCGGATCGATGCCAAGTATGATCATGAACAATCCCTCATTTCCAATTTCCAATCCATCATACCACATCCCCTGTTAATTTGTCGACGTGATGCTATTTACGAACAATATACTTTATATAATAGGAAGAAACCCAGGTATTTCCGAACATTATTCCTTGTCTTCCCGCCATCATTCACCTATACGTTACCCATCAATGCGTAGGGGCGCCGGGCGATGAGGGTATCGCTCCTACGAACCACGCCGCTTCGCCCCCCATTTCCCATTTCCCATTTCCAATTTCCCATTCCCGGCTATACCTGTTCCCTGTTCCCTGTTCCCTGTTCCCTCCCCGGCCATTCCTATTGCCTATTCCCTATTGCCTATTCCCTATTGCCTATTGGCTACTCCCTACTCCCTACTGCCTACTCCCTACTCCCTATTGCCGCCCCCCGGTTAATTTTTACGGCACGGTTGACAAACGCCGGGCGGTGTTCTACAATAGAAGCGTGATATCCGGTAAGTAAGGCTACCGCAGGGATATGGATTGCTGCCGCGAAGTGGTGGAGACACCATCAGATGGTTTGAACAGGCGATATCGAAGCACAAGGTACCGTCTAACGCAATTACACCGCCCTGCGAAGCTGAAGCTCGAACGGTGCAGGTGAACTCCATATGCCTTCATCCGCATCCGTCCGGGGTGCGGATTTTTATTCCAATATGAGTGAGGTGAACAAAATGGACGCTGGCAGTAGATGCGACACTGGCGCAGGACCTGAACGATGCCCGTCGGCGTCCGTTTTACGCCGATAGACATCCCATTCTCCTGCCGTGTCACGCTCCTGTCTTGACTGCGGTCGGGCGGCGCCCGTCCCGAATTTCAACGATTTGGAGGAGATACCCGTGAAGGAGAGAACCGAAATCCTCGAAGAGACCTTCCGCAAGCTCGTGGAAGAGAAAAAGTTTTCATCGCTGCGCGACCTGATGGCCACCATGTACCCCGCGGACGTGGCCTCCATACTGTCCGACCTGCCCAAGGACATGCTCCCGGCGCTGTTCAGGCTCCTGCCCAAGGACCTGGCGGCGGACACCTTCGTGGAGATGGACGGCGACATCAAGGAGGCGCTGATCAAGAGCTTTTCCGACAACGAACTGAAAAACGTGCTGGACGAGCTGTACATGGACGACACGGTGGACCTGATCGAGGAGATGCCCGCGGGCCTGGTGCGCAGGCTCATGCAGCAGGCGGACGCCGACACCCGCAAGCGCATCAACGAGATCCTGAAGTACCCGGACGACTCCGCCGGCTCCGTTATGACCACGGAGTTCGTGTCCCTGAGGCCCGAGATGACCGCCTCCGACGCCATCGCGCTGATCCGGGCCACGGGCGTGGACAAGGAGACCATCAACACCTGCTACGTCACCGACGACAAGTACCACCTGCTGGGCACGGTGACCATCCGCCAGCTGATACTGGCCAAGCCCGACGAAAAGTGCGAGAGCCTGATGTCCCCCAACGTCATCAGCGTCAACACCCGGGACGACCAGGAGAGCGCCGTGCAGACCATGTCCAAGTACGACTTCTCGTCGCTGCCCGTCGTGGACGGCGAGGGCCGCCTGGTGGGCATCATCACCGTCGACGACGCCATGGACATCATGGAGGAGGAGGCCAGCGAGGATATCGCAAAGATGGCCGCCATCACGCCGTCGGACAAGCCCTACCTCAAGACCAGCGTGCTCGAGATCTGGAAAAACCGCATCCCGTGGCTGCTTCTGCTGATGGTCTCGGCCACGTTCACCGGCATCGTCATCACCCGGTTTGAGGACGCGCTGGCCCTGTTCCCGATGCTCATCGCCTACATCCCCATGATGATGGACACCGGCGGCAACTCCGGCTCCCAGGCGTCGGTCACCGTCATCCGCGCGCTGTCGCTGGGCGAGGTGGAGTTCGCCGACCTGTTCCGAGTCATCTGGAAGGAGTTCCGGGTGGCCATCATGTGCGGCGTGACCCTGACGGCAGCCAACTTCGTGAAGCTTCTGCTGTTCGACAAGCTCACCGCCCCGGTGGCGCTGACCGTGTGCATCACCATGCTGTGCACCATCATCATCGCCAAGATGGTGGGCTGCACCCTGCCGATGCTCGCCAAGCGGGCCGGGCTCGACCCCGCGGTGATGGCCTCGCCCTTCATCACCACCATCGTCGACGTGCTGTCCCTGCTGATCTACTTCTCGTTCGCCTCGATGATACTGCACATCGGATGATCCTCCGCGGCCCCCCGCCCACGACCGGACAGGGGGTCGCATGCTATTATTCCCACTTTTCTTTTTTCGGGATTTACGCTATAATACCCGTGATACCACCATCAAAGGAGATCATCATGGCGAACAGGCATATCAACCGGTCGCAGCGCCGCCGGATGCGGCAGCGCAGGAACATGCTGGCCATCGGCGCGATGGCGCTGATCGCGGTGATACTGACCGTCGCGGTCATACTGATCCTCAGGCCCCACGGGGACGCCCCGGCGCCCGCCGCCGCGCCCACAGACACCCCCGCGCCCACGGTCCGGGCCACCGCCGTCCCCACGGCCACCGCCACCGCCGAACCCACGCCGGAGGTCACCGCGACGCCGACGCCCGCCCCGACCTTCGAGCCCGGGGAGATCCCCAACGCGCTGTCGTTCTACCAACCCAAGGGCAAGAGCTACTCCCCCCGCGTTAAACTGGGCGACGAGTACGCCGCGAAGTGGAAGAAGGGCGAGGACATCGGCAGCTTCGAGGTGATCGCCTCGGCGCAGGACGAGCTGCCCGGCGACTTCTTCGGGGACATCTTCGGCTCGGTGTGGAAGTCCTTCCCCAAGTCCGACCAGTGCAAGATCGGCTACACGCTGCGCTACACCCTCAAGGACGGCGGCGAGGTCAAATACACCATGCTGTCCCCCAAGCACATACAGCACACCGAGTACATCGAGTGCTGGCTCTACGACGACTACCACCGCAAGCCCCACGAGTCCTACTCCCACCTGAAGGGCGTGAAGAAGGACACGCTGATGACCTCCATCAAGCTCACCTGCGGCAGTAAGATCGCCGACGTGGACGAGATCTGGCTCACCGCCTTCGTCTGTTCCTCCCTCGACGACTTCGACGCCGACCGCAACTATACCGGCGACACCGCGTGTACGGTGCATATTGTTAGGGAGTAGGGGCTACGGCCTGCACATTTCACCCCGATACGGCCTGCACATTTCACCCCGATTTGCCTTGCATTTTCCCCCGGTACGGTTTATAATCTTTGGTATGCCATACCCTCCGCGACAGCCCCGCCGCGGGGGAGGATCGGGGGAAAACGCATGGGCAAGCTGGCGGCATTCATCATCAACAGCGTCCTGCTGGGCGTGGGCCTGGCCATGGACGCTTTTTCCGTATCGATGGCCAACGGGCTGAACGCCCCGCGGATGTCCCGCGGCCAGCGCCTGGCCATACCGCTGACGTTCGCGTTTTTCCAGTTTCTGATGCCCATGATCGGGTGGTTCTGCGTGCACGCCATCGCGGAGGCGTTCACGGCGTTCCAGAGGGCGATACCGTGGATCGCGCTGGCGCTTCTGGCTTTGATCGGCAGCAAGATGCTCATCGAGGGCATCCGCGGCGGCGAAGCCTCGGAGGAGGACATCGCCCTCAGCCCCGGCGTACTGGCGATGCAGGGCGTGGCCACCTCCATCGACGCGCTGTCGGTGGGCTTCACCATCGCGGAGTACCACGCGGCCCAGGCCTTTTCCGCCAGCCTCATCATCGCCGGGGTGACCTTCGCCATCTGCGCCGTCGGCCTGCGCATCGGCCAGCGCTTCGGCACGCGGCTCGCCGGCAGGGCCTCCATACTGGGCGGCGTGATACTGATCGCCATAGGCATCGAGATCTTCGTCAAAGGCATGTTCGGCGGCTGACCCCGCGCCCATGGAACCTTTTGCCATGTTAACCGTCCAATATAAAAACGAAAGGCGGGATTCCCATGAAGCAACTGTCATGGATAATGACCCTCATGCTGATCCTCTGCGCGTGCGCGTCGGCGGAGGCGGCGCTGCCGGGCGGCGTGACGCTCAAGGAGGGCGAGGCGGCCTCCGTCGACCTGGACGGCGACGGCGCGGCGGAGGAGGTCCGCTGGGTCATGACCCCCGGCGACTACGGCGCGCTGGTGGTGGAGGTCACCGGCGCGGACGGCGCGACGGTCCGCTTCGAGACCGGCATCGCCTGGGGCGGCAACGGCTGGGTGGCGGACCTGGACGGCGACGGGCGGATGGAGATATTCGCCTGGGGCGACGTGATGTCCGACGACTACTACACCTGGTGCCTGCACTGGATGGGCGACCGGCTCGCCCCGGCGCTGTTTCGGGACATCGAGCGCGGTGAGAACGGCGAGGGCTACTACAAGTGGGGCTACGGCTCCCTGACCGCCGCGGACCCCGACGCGGGCACGGTGACGCTGTGCGGCACCCAGGACGTGCTGGGCACGTACTTCGTCGAGCGCACGCTGAAGCTCTCCCCGGACGGGCTGTTCGAGATCGCCGACGACGGCTGGTGGACACGCGAGGCCCCCGCCCCCGGCGAGGAATGGGACGAATACACCGGCCTGACCCTCAAGGCCGAGGTGCCCTGCACTCTCGACGGCAAGCCCGCCACCCTCGAGCCCGGCGACCGGATATTCATCACCGGCTCAGATAAGCGGCAACAGGCCGCCTTCGTAACCCCCGACGGCCATGCCGGCACGCTGGATATCGACTGGAATTACGACGACTGGGGCTGGAAGGTCAACGACATCCCCGAGAGCGACGTATTCGAGTTCGTGCCGTACGCGGATTGAACGATGAACGAAAACCGCCACACCCCTGGCCGGGGTGCGGCGGTTTTTTGGAGGGAGTAGGGAGTAGGCAGTAGGGAGTAGGGACTATGTCGGTACAAATCCCTCCGTAGGGACGCCGTTCATGGCGTCCGCCCTGTTGACAGAATACAAGGGACTGTTTTGTGTGTCTGTATCTTAGCACACACAAAATCGTCCCTTGCATTTGAATACCGTAGTTTTCCCTTCCTCTTTTATCCTGCCAGACTTATACGACAGCTCCCATCACTGATTGACAGCGCCGTCCCTTCTTCCAGCGTTATGTTCATGCTATCGCCGACTTTCAGCGTCCAGGTATTCAGCACGTCTCCAAAGTCCCCCAATATCTGAACCGTCATTCCTCCAAGCGCTTCGAACATACTGCCATAGGCGTCGAGCATGGAGCCATAGCCCTGATTACCGTCCAGAGCGTCCAGCGCACCGCCTATCGCGCCATAAGCGTCCTTCATATCCGATCCGGCGGTTCCTGTGCAGGTCAGTTTGTATATGCCCGCGGCGATCTCCTTGCCAATGACGTACTTGCCCTCCCGCAGGGATATCTCTTCGGCAGAGCCGGTGTTTCGCCCGGCGCCTGACTTCTGTTCAGAGGCCTGATTTGAGCCGCCATTCAGCGAATCATAGACGGCCTTGAGTTCATCGAAGGTGATACTGTCAACGATGCCTGTTTCTTCCAGGTAGTTATCATGCTGGTATTTCTTCACCGCCGCTTTCAGTTTCTTGCCGTACTGACCGTCAACCTTTCCCTTGAAATAGCCCAAATGGACGAGCGCCTCCTGAATTATCTTCACGGTGTCGCTCTTGTCCCCCTTCTTGGCAATGACGGTGCCGCTGCTCTTTCTGACGGTCTTCGCCTCACCCGTCGGCCTTGCTGTACCGCAATTATTGCAGAAATTGCCGGTCGTGGTGGTTCCGCAATTGGGACAGGCCCATTCCGCAGAGGGTTTTGCCGTTCCACAGTTGCTGCAGAAATTGCCGGATGTCGCCGAACCACAGGCAGGGCAGGTCCAGTCTTCCGCAAGGGCGGTGACAGAGGCCTGGACAAGTGAAAACAGCATCAATGCCATCATGATAATAACCACAAGCATTCTCTTCATTGCGGGAGTCTCCCTTCCAACAATAGTTGTCAGATAAGATCTTACTGTTCAACCCGGCTTCTTATTCCCGCCGGTTAACAGAATAAGCGATGCGTCATAAGTGTGTATATTAAAAATAGCGACTGTACAAAGTCGGGAATCTTCTATAACCAGCAGCAAGAGCGACAGCATAGATTATCAGGGCAATGATCAGCATACACCAATAGGAACGAGCATAGTTGCGCCTGTTGATGTTCTTGTCGCTGAATGAAAAAACTATGAGGAAGATTTGTCCAACGAGGGGTATACAGAATAGCAGCGCATACCCTACATACGCCCAGGGTGACAAGGGACGAAAAGATTCGCTGCCTTCATATCCATACTTATTGTTCATTCTTCTTTGCCCTCCCAAAATCATATCATGCCGTTCTTATCAATAACCATATGGTTATATCAAGGACATTATAATCCCTTTTTACGCTATTGTCAATATAACCAATCGGTAATTGGGGAGAATAATTGCATGGCGTATTATCGGCGTATTCGAGAACTGAGAGAAGACCATGACTTGACTCAAAAAGATGTGGCAGAAAAGCTGGGCATGAAGCAGCCTCAGTACTTTCGATATGAACAGGGTTATCGGGACATACCCACGGATATTCTCATACAATTGGCTGATATATATAATACCTCAATCGATTATCTGCTTGGCCGAACAAATAACCCCAAGCCTCCGGTCTGACCGGCATATGAACACAAGGGACGGTTCCATGTGTCCAAATCCTTGGACGCATAGAACCGTCCCCTGTGTTAACTCACCTGTCCCGATAATAATTGATCAGGCACCCGTCCGCGATGATCTGCCGCTCGGGCTCGGTCAGGGGACCGGTGGACACCTCAAAGGCGGTCACGGCGCCGTCGGGCTTGACGGCGTAGGCGAGGATGCGGTCGGCGTTCTCCAGCACGGCGTTGCGGATGCCGGGCACGAAGATGTAGTCGCCCAGCTCGAATACCTCGGGATGCGCCATCAGGAACGGCGTCATGCCCCAGTTGATGCAGTTGGAGCGATACCGCTTGGTGGCGTACTGTTTGGCGAAGTTGGCGCTTCCGCCCATCACGCGCTGGCAGGAGGCCGCCTGCTCGCGGGCGGAGCCGTCGCCGGGCATGTTGGCGAATATGGCGGAGCCGATGTCGGTGTGTTCGGGGTCGGTGGCGATCCCGGCCTTGGTCAGCGCGGCGTACACGGCCTTCACTTCCTCCGGCAGGCCCTTCCCGGCGCGGCGGTCGCGCTCGATCTGCCGCATCGCCTTGCTCCGGGGCACGTACTGCGGGTCGCGGCGGGACAGCGCGAACGCGCTCAAGCGCTCGGGGTTGGAGCGGTAGGCCGACGTCTCGCCGGAGGGGATCAGCTCGTCGGTGGTGGTCACCGGGTCGGTGATGTAGCTGCAGATCTTCACCAGCAGGTCGTCGGTCAGCGCGGGCATGTCGGGCCAGTCCTTGATGTTCGGGCCGAACTTCAATGCGTGCTCCGGCTCGGGATGGCCCCAGCCGTTGTACACGCGCTTTGCGTAGATGCCGGCGTCGTAGTGGTACTCGGGGTCGGTGTATTTAACGTCGATGTCGGTCGCCGCGGTCAGCCTGCCGCCGTTTCGGGCGGTGGCCGCGATGGACCGGGCGTCCATCAGCGCCACGGCGCTCATCTGCCCCTCGCCGGGTTTGCTGCCCTCGCGGTTGGGGAAGTTGCGGGTGGTGTGGCGTATGGAGAACTCGCCGTTGGCGGGACAGTCGCCCGCGCCGAAGCACGGCCCGCAGAAGCACTCGCGCATGATGACCCCCGCCGCGATCAGGTCGGCGGCGCGGCCGTTGCGCATCAGCTCCGCCAGCGCGGGCATGGAGCCCGGGTACACGCTCAGCGAGAAGGCCCCGTTGCCGGTGCTCTGCCCCCGCAGTATGTCCGCCGCGGCGCAGATGTTCTCGAACGTGCCCCCGGCGCAGCCCGCGATCTCGCCCTGCTCCACCCAGATGCCGCCGTCGTGATACTTCGAGGCGATGTCCATCCGCGCGCCCTTGATCTGCCGGTTGGCGGCGTCCTCCACCTCGTGGAGTATGTCGGCGGCGTTTTGGAGCAGCTCCCGGATGGTGAAGGTGTTCGACGGGTGCATCGGCATGGCGACGGTGCACTCCACTCGGGACAGGTCCACGTACACGCAGCCGTCGTACCAGGCGACATCCGCGGGCTTCAATTCCTTATAAGCCTCGGGACGCCCGTGGATCGTCAGATAATTCCTGGTCTTGTCGTCCGTGACCCAGATCGACGACCAGCAGGTGGTCTCGGTGGTCATGACGTCCACGGCGTTCCGGTACTCCATGGAGAGTCCGGCGACGCCGGGGCCCACGAACTCCATCACCCTGTTCTTGACGTAGCCGTTCTTGTACACCGCGCCCACGATGGACAGCGCCACGTCGTGCGGCCCCACGCCGGGCCGGGGAGACCCGGTCAGGTACACGGCAACCACGCCGGGGCGGGCGAAATCGTAGGTCCGGCCCACGAGCTGCTTGGCCAGCTCGCCGCCGCCCTCGCCCACGGCCATGGTGCCGATGGCGCCGTAGCGGGTGTGGCTGTCGGAGCCCAGTATCATCCGGCCGCACCCGGCCATGGTCTCCCGGTTGTAGGAGTGGATGTTGGCCAGGTTGGTGGGCACGTAGATGCCGCCGTACCTGTGCGCCGCGGACAGCGCGAACTTGTGGTCGTCCTCGTTGATGGTCCCGCCCACCGCGCACAGGCTGTTGTGGCAGTTGGTGAGCGCGTAGGGCAGCGGGAAGGCCGTCATGCCCGAGGCGCGGGCGGTCTGTATGATGCCCACGTAGGTGATGTCGTGGGAGGTCATGGAATCGAACCTCAGGCGCAGGTTGTCCATGTCGCCGGAGGTGTTGTGGGCCTCAAGGATGCCGTAGGCCATGGTGCCCCTGACCGCCGAAGCCCTGTCCGGCGCCACGCCGGTCTTTTGCCGGACCTCCGCAGGGTCCGCGCAGATGTCCGCGCCGTTGACGAGGTAGATGCCGCCATCGTACAGCTTGATCATTTGCTTCACTCCTCGATATCGTCACTGTGACGTAACTGTTATTCCCTGTGCTCCTCGCACTCCTGATGATACGCCTTCTTCCGGGTGTACATCTTCTGGTCGGCCTCGTCGAGCAGCTTCTTGAAGGTGGTCTCGCCCACATCCTTGGCGTAGGCGTAGCCCATGGAGATGCTGACGCCCTTCTCCAGCTGCATCTCCTCGAAGCGGCGGATCTTCCCGCGGATGACCTGCTCGTCGCAGTTCTTGATGATGGCGGCGAACTCGTCCCCGCCGAAGCGGAAGCAGTTCTCGTCGGGGCCGCTGCCGAAGCAGGTGGAGATGCACTCCGCGGCGTCGCGGATGAGCTTGTCCCCGGCCAGGTGGCCCTGGCTGTCGTTGGTCTGCTTGAGGTAGTTGATGTCAAACAGGAACACCGCCATGGAGTAGCCGCGCTCGCCGGACTCCAGCAGGTACTGCTCAAAGCGGTAGCGGTTGGGCAGGTTGGTCAGCGCGTCGGTCTCGGCGGCGGAGCGCAGTATGGCGTCCAGCGCGTCGCGGCGCTTGAGCAGCGCGTTGTAGGCGGAGGCCAGCACCCGCACCTCCCGCAGGCCCTTGCCCTCGTCCAGCGAATCGTTGGAGGCGATCAGCCGGGAGCACCTGTTGAGGGGGAACACCAGCTCCAGATACAGCGTCAGGAAGAAGCACGCCAGCAAAAGCACGATGGTCCCGGTGACGACCCACAGTATCGTGCGCAGTATGCCCAGCCTGCGGCCCATCACGGCGGCCTTGGCGTAGGCGGCGCTGCGGATCTCCGCCACGCAGGCGTTGATGCTCTCGGAGATGATCTGCTTGGAGCGCGCGTAGTCCATGCTGATCATCATATTGGCCGCCAGCTCCAGCCGGGCCGCGTCGGGCATGGCCAGCTCCTCGGCGGTCAGCTGAACCTCCGGCAGCGGGGCGAACTGGGGCGCGTCCGGCAGCGGGTACACCGACCGGATCAGCGATATGGCGTGGATCTGCGTCTCGTACATGTGATCGGCGGTCTCTGCGGCCAACTCCAGCGCCTCCCGGCCCGCGTCGCTGATCTCCCGGTCCTCGAACTTTTTAAGCACGTCGTCGCCCCGGCGGGGGACACCCAGCTCGGCGATGTAGCTCATCAGCGGCCCCGTGTTCACCGTGCCGTCCTCCAGCACCGGGGTCAGCACGAAGGCGGAGGAGGTCTCCGACATCACGCTCGAGCCCGCCTGGAGCGCGGTGGCGTCCTCAAGGTACATGGAGGTGTTCGACATGGTGTCCGAAATGTCGCCGCTGGCGCGGTTGACCATCAAAATCGACACCACGATCAGCACGTGCAGCACCGCCAGCGTGATCGCCACCGGCACCGTGACCGCGTTGATCGGTATGCCCCGGGTCCTTTTTTTCCTGTTTTCCATCGATATTGTATTCCCTTCCGCTTTAAAAAGCCCATTATCCACCATATTATCATCACAACTTACATGCAATTATATCACAAAACCGCTGTCCTGTCACTATGTCCATCATATAAAAATAGTTCTTGCCTTTTCCTACATTTTACGATACAATATTAATCAGAAATTTAGTGCTGTGAGGCGCTCAACAGCAGTGGAGGTAGTGTTATGTACAAGGAGACCATTAAAACCGCCGGCACCAAGATGGAAAAGACGATTGCCGTGGTCCAGAAGGACCTGAACACCCTGCGCGCGGGCCGCGCCAACCCCCAGATCCTGGACAAGATCACCGTGGACTATTACGGCACCCCCACGGCATTGAACCAGGTGGGCAACATCTCCTCCCCCGAGCCGCGGCTGCTGGTCATCGCGCCCTGGGAGCCGAAGATGATCGGGCCCATCGAAAAGGCCATCCAGAAGTCCGATATCGGCATCAATCCCTCCAACGACGGCAAGGTCATCCGCCTGGTGGTGCCCGAGCTCACCGGCGAGCGCCGCAAGGAGCTGTGCAAGCAGGTCAAGAAGATGATCGAGGAGGGCAAGGTGGCCATACGCTCCATCCGCCGCGACGCCATGGAGCAGATCAAGAAGATGAAGAAGGACTCCGTCATCACCGAGGACGACCAGAAGGTCGCCGAGAAGGAGCTCCAGAAGGTCACCGACCAGCGCATCGAGGAGATCGAAAAGGTCGGCGCGGACAAGGAAAAGGAGATCATGTCCGTCTGATTTTCCCTCCCCCTCTCCCAATATCTACGGGCAGCCGGAACAGCTGCCCTTTTTGGCACAATAAATCCCGAAAGCAGGTGACGCCGCGTGTTTTTTGAAAAGCTCTCCAAGCTGCTCAACAGCGCCTTTCACAGGACGCCGCAGTACATCACGGTCTCCGTGGCGGAGGCGCAATCGGTCTCCCAGCCCGCCGCGGCGCTGCCGCCGAGCAAGCTGCCCCGGCACGTCGCCATCATCATGGACGGCAACGGCCGCTGGGCCAACGCCCGGGGCCTGCCGCGCTCCGCGGGCCACGCCGCGGGCACCGAGGCGCTGCGCGACATCATACGCGCCAGCGACGACTGGGGCATCGAGGCCCTGAGCCTCTACGCCTTCTCCACGGAAAACTGGGCCCGCTCGAAGGAGGAGGTCAGCGCGCTGATGTCGCTGCTGCTCAAGTACTTCAACTCCGAGATCGACGAGCTGGACGAAAAGAACGTCCACATCACCATACTGGGCGACGTGGACGGCCTGCCCGAGCCCCAGCGCGAGGCGGTCGTAAACGCCATGGCGCGCACGAAGGACAACACCGGCTTAAAGCTCAACATCGCCCTCAACTACGGGGGCCGCGCCGAGCTGGTGCGCGCCGCGCAGAGGCTGGCGGAACAGGTGAAGGCCGGGCAGATCGACCCGGAGGACATCGACGACATGCTGTTCGAGCAGCAGCTCTACACCCGGGAGTCCCCGGACGTGGACCTGCTGATCCGCACCAGCGGCGAGCAGCGGCTCTCCAACTTCCTGCCCTGGCAGACCACCTACGCCGAGTTCATATTCGACCCCATCAACTGGCCGGAGTTCAACCGGGCGCGCTACATGAAGTGCCTAAGGGAGTACGCCGACCGCGACCGGCGCTTCGGCGGGGTCAAGACCGACGCCAACGGGGGGGTGCAGCCTTGATCAAGCGTATCATTACCGCCATCGCGCTGATACTGGTCATGGCGGCGGGCATATGGCTGCAGGGCTGGCCTCTGCGGGCGCTGTTGCTGGCCGGCATGGTGATGAGCTTAAGCGAGATGTACCGCGCCTTTCGCAAGATCGGCTACGACCCGGTGCGCTGGGCGGGCTACGTCTACTGCGTGCTGGCGGTGCTGGCCCAGGCGTTCTACGCCAGCCTGACCGAGCGCACGCTGTTCAGCTCCATCAGCCCCGCCATGTTCGCGCTGGTGGTCGGCCTGCTGCTGGGCATGACCAACATCATCCTAAAGGGCAAGGTGGCCTTTGACAGCATGATGTCCACGGTGTTCCCCATGCTCTACCCCGGGCTGTTCTTCTCGCTGATCATACCGCTGCAGGATCTGAACACCCGCCTGGCCTCCACGCTGGCGCTGATACTGACGTTCTTCATCGCCTCCGTCAACGACACCTTCGCGCTGTTCATCGGCCTAAAGTACGGCAAGCACCGGCTGTCCCCCGAGATCAGCCCCAAGAAGAGCGTCGAGGGCGCGGTGGCGGGGCTCGTGTCCAGCACGATCTTCGCCATGCTGGTGCCCTGGGTGGCCTTCCGGCTGGCAAAGACGGTGCCCGCCATCGCCGCGGACCTCTCCGTCTCCCACTATCCCCCGCTCTGGACCTTTGCCCTGCTGGGCCTGGTGGCCGGGGCGCTTTCCCAGATCGGCGACCTGGTGGCCTCCCTGGTCAAGCGCCACTGCGGCATCAAGGACTTCGGCACCATATTCCCCGGCCACGGCGGCATGCTCGACCGCATGGACGGCATACTGTTCTGCGGCGTGGCGTGCTACGTGTTCTTCAAGATCGCCGGATTATAATAATTATTATTGTGTTCACACCCACTTCATAAGAAAGCGGTATAATCAAGCCATGGAAAAGCGAACAATAGCCATACTCGGCGCGACGGGCTCGATCGGGTCGCAGGCGCTGGACATCGTCTCGCGCTATCCCGACCGCTTCGACGCCGCCTGCCTGACGGCCCACGCCTCCTCGGAAAAGCTGTTTGAGCTGGTGCGCCGCTTCCGCCCGCGCTGCGCGGCGCTGAACGCGGAGCCCGCCGAGCTCCCGGAGGACGTGCGCTTCTGCGAGTGGTTCTTCGGCCCGGACGCCACGGTCAGGGCGCTCCTCGCCTCAAAGGCGCAGGACGCGCTGTGCGCCATCGTGGGCATCGCGGGGCTGGACGCGGTCTGGGCCGCGCTGGACGTCTGTGAGCGCGTGCTGCTGGCCAACAAGGAGGCGCTGGTCACCGGCGGCGACCTGGTGATGCGCAAGGCCGCCGAGCGGCATATCCCCATGCTGCCGGTGGACAGCGAGCACTCGGCCATATTCCAGTGCCTGCAGGCGCGGCAAGGCAACCCGGTCAAACGGCTCCTGCTGACCGCCTCGGGCGGCGCGCTCCGGACCTGGGAGAAGTCCGCCATGTATGACGCCACGGTGCGGGACGTGCTCAAGCACCCCACATGGAATATGGGCGGCAAGATCACGGTGGACTGCGCGTCCATGGTGAACAAGGGGCTAGAGATCATCGAGGCCCACCACCTGTTCTCAATGCCCGCGGAAAGGATCGACGTGGTCATCCACCCCCAGAGCGTGATCCACTCGATGATCGAGTTTGAGGACGGCGCGGTGCTGGCGCAGCTGGGCATGCCGGACATGCGCGGGCCCATCGGCTACGCCATGGGCTGGCCGGAGCGCCTGCCCTACGACGCCAAGCCGGTGAACTTCTATGCGCTGGGGCACCTGGACTTCGCCGCGCCGGACTACGAT
This sequence comes from Clostridia bacterium, assembly GCA_017434085.1. Classification (GTDB taxonomy): domain Bacteria; phylum Bacillota; class Clostridia; order Christensenellales; family Aristaeellaceae; genus UBA2862. The sequence goes on along the minus strand of JAFRFY010000174.1, from coordinate 31,370 downwards.
CGCTTTCCCGCGCTGAAAATGGCCATCGAGGCGCTGAAGGCCGGCGGCAGCATGCCGGTGATATTAAACGGCGCCAACGAGGCCGCCGTGGGCGCGTTCCTCAGGGAGCAGATCCCCTTCGGGCGCATCCCGGAGATCATCGGCCACGCGCTGGCGCACGTGCCCGCGACGGCGATCACCTCCATACCGGACGTGTACGCCGCCGACGCCGCCGCCCGCGCGGACGCGGAAAAAACCATTCGGAGGCTCGCATGCTGACCAACATACTCTACATCCTGCTGGCCATCGTGATGCTGGGCATCATCGTCACGGTACACGAATTCGGCCACTACCTCGTCGGACGCCTGTGCGGCATCGGCATCGTGGAATTCTCGGTGGGCTTCGGCCCCCGGCTGCTGGGCTGGAAGCGCAAGGGCATACAGTATTCGCTCCGGGCGATACCGCTGGGCGGCTACTGCGCCTTCGTGGGCGAGGACGAGCGCAACGACGACCCCCGCGCCATGAACAACCAGCCGGTGTGGAAGCGCTTTTTGACCGTGCTGGCGGGGCCCTTCATGAACTTCGTGCTGGCGTTCGTGACCTGCACCGCCATGCTGGCGCTGTTCACGGTGGCGGAATCCTTCCCCGCCGTGGAGAACCTGTCGCCCGACATGCCCGCCGTCGCCGCGGGGGTCGAGAAGGGCGACGTGATCGTGCAGGTCAACGGCGATGACATCGAGTACGGCGGCGCGGGCGTGGCGCAGATCGTGCGCGCCATACAGGGCGTGGAGCCCGGCAGCACCGTGAAGCTGGTCGTGGAGCGCGACGGGCAGCGCATCCCCCTGGAGATGCAGACGGCCGCCGTCACCACCGAAAACGGCGTCACCCACGGCATGATCGGCATCGAGTTTTCCCGGCGCACGTTCACCGTGCCCGAGGCCCTGCGCTACGCCGGGGCCTACATGGTCGGCACCACAAAGACCATGCTGGACAGCCTGCGGCGGCTGTTCTTCCACGGCGAGGGCGTGGGCCAGATCACCGGCACCGTGGGCGTGATCGCCGTGGTCAGCCAGTACGCCCGGGACGGCTGGTACGAGGTGCTCTGGCTGATGTTCGTGATCTCATTGAACCTCGGCATCATGAACCTGCTCCCCCTGCCCGCGCTGGACGGCGGACGGCTGGTGTTCCTGATCGTCGAGGCCATCCGCAGAAAGCCCATCCCCCCGGAAAAGGAGGGCATGGTGCACGGCATCGGGCTGGTGCTGGTGCTCGGGCTGTTCGTGCTGCTGACCTTCCACGATATCTACCGCCTGATCCTCGGCGGCGTGAACGGATTGCTGCAGCTGAGCTGAATATAATATAATTTCGGACCCCGGGTACGCTCCCGGGGTCCGATGTTTTTTTGTTTATTTTTCCTCCGTCAGCCCGTACATCATGATCCCCGCGGCGACGGCGGCGTTGAGGGATTCCGCCCCGCCGCGCATGGGCAGCTTGAGCAGCATGTCCGCCACCAGCTTTGTGCCGTGGGAGATGCCCCGGGCCTCGTTGCCGATCACCAGCACGTAGCGATTGCCGGGGTTGGGGCGGCGGTAGAAGTCCATGCCGTGCAAATCGGAGGCCATCACCGTCCAGCCCATGGCCTTCATGCTCCGCAGGGCGTCGGGCAGATCGTCCACGGTCATGAAGGGCACGCGGAAGCCGGAGCCCATGGCGGCGCGCTGCACCTTGGGCGAGAGCGGGTCGGCGCACCCCCCGCCCAGCAGTATGGCGCCGAACCCCGCGGCGTCCGCCGTGCGCCATATGGTGCCCAGGTTGCCGGGGTCCTGCACGCCGTCCAGGGCCACGATCCTGTCCGGGGCGGCGGAGAGGGGCGTCGGCTCGGGCAGGTCGAAGGACGCGCATATGCCCTGGGGCGACCGGGTGTCGCACACCGCCTGCAGGACCCCCTCGGGCACGACGAACGCCCGGGCCTTCAGCCGCCCCGCGAAGTAGGCGTGGTCCTCCAGCGCCAGCACGTCCCGTACGGCGAGCCCGCAGGACAGCGCCTCCCGGATCATCTTCTCCCCCTCCACCAGGAACCGCCCCTGCTCCAGGCGGCCCTTGCGCTGGTTCAGCGCCTTCATGTCGCGGATCAGGGGGTTGTGGAGGCTGGTGATCGTGTTCATGTTACACCTCTCAATGCGCTTGAATCATTTCATCGCCCTCGCATAGCACACCAGACAGACAGCCTCGGCCCCGGCGGCGCGGAGGGCGCGGGCGCAGGCGGTGGCGGTGCTGCCAGTGGTGCACACGTCGTCCACCAGCAGCACGCGGCGTCCCCCGGCGGCATCCAGCGCCCGGAACGCGCCGGACACGTTCGAGCGCCGGGCGTCGGCGTCCAGCCTGGCCTGCTGCGGGGTGTCCCGCACGCGCTCCAGGAGCGCCTCAAAGGGCAGGTCGACCCGCGCGGCCAGCTCCCGGGCGAGCAGCTCGGCGTGGTTGTAGCCCCGGCGGGCCCGGCGCTTCGGGTGCATGGGCACGCAGGTGACGCAGTCCGCCCCGGTGGGCTCGATGAAGCGGTACGCCCGGGCCATGTCCCCGCCCATGAACCCCGCCAGCCGGGTCACGCCCCTGTACTTGAGCTGTGACACGATGCCCACCGCCGCGCCGTGATACGTATAGGCGAAGGCCGCGGCATCCATGCCCTTCGGCGGCGGCGACGCGCCCACCCAGCCCCGGGTCAGCGCCTTCCGGCACGCCGGGCAGATCCAGTCCTCCCGGCACCCCGTCGCCGCCCCGCACCCCAGGCAGTTCGCCCGGAGGGGGAAGAGGAGGTTGCGGAGGGCGGACAGTGCGATTTGTAGGTTCATCGTTATCGACATAGCGTTAATCAGAGTGTGGAGTGTGGAGTGTTGAGTGTGGAGTTCTGGTTGAAACCCTACGGGTTTCTTTTGATAATAAGGTTACGGCGACAGCATTTTTCAATCAAACAAATCCGAAGGATTTGTACCTCAACTCCACACCCCACTCTCAACACTTGCGGCGCGAAGCGCCGCTCAGCCTCCAGTCCAGCGCGGAATACCGGGTGAGGATGTGGTTATTGTCCACCATCTGGCGCACGCAGCTCTCGCGCCCGACGATCACCACCAGCCGCTTGGCGCGGGTGACGGCGGTGTAGAGCAGGTTCCGGGTCATGAGCATGGGCGGGCCGCCGGTCAGCGGCAGCACCACGGCGTCGAACTCGCTGCCCTGGCTCTTGTGGACGGACATGCAGTAGGCAAGCTCTAAATCGTCCAGCAGCGTCTCGTCGTATTCGGCCACCCGGCCGTCGTCGAACGCCACCACCAGGGCGCGCTCCCGCTTATCCACGGCCTCGATGTAGCCGATGTCCCCGTTGAACACGCCTTCGCCGGATTCGCCGTCCCGCTCCCAGGCGAGGTCGTAGTTGTTGCGCACCTGCATCACCTTGTCGCCCCGGCGGAACACGGTCTGGCCGCGGACGATCTCGGGCGCGTCGTGCCGGGGCGGGTTGAGCGCCGTCTGCAGCAGCGCGTTCAGCGCGAACACGCCGCCCTCGCCCCGCTTCATGGGGGCCATCACCTGGATGTCCCGCAGGGCGTCGAGGCCCATATAGCCGGGCAGCCGGGTCTTGACCAGCGCCACCACGGACTGGGACGCCTGGGTGGGATTGTCCCGGCGCTCGAGGAAGAAATCGGTGTCCCGGTTGCGTATCACGGGGTACTCGCCCCGGTTGATGCGGTGGGCGTTGACCACGATCTGGCTCTCCCCCGCCTGGCGGAAGATCTCCGTGAGCCGCACCACGCGCAGGGCCTCGGCGGCAATGAGGTCCCTCAGCACGTTGCCCGCGCCCACGCTGGGCAGCTGGTCGGCGTCCCCCACGAGGATCAGCCGCGCGCCGGGGCGCAGCGCCTCCAGCAGCGCCCGCATCAGGAAGATGTCCACCATGGACATCTCGTCCACGATCACCACGTCGGCGTCCAGCGGGTCGTCCGCGTCCCTGGCAAATCCCTGGGCCTCCCCGGAGTACTCCAGCAGCCGGTGGATCGTCCGCGCCGGACAGCCGGTGGCCTCGCTCATGCGCTTGGCGGCGCGGCCCGTGGGCGCGCACAGCTCCACCGCGCCCATCTGCCGCATGATGCGTATGATGAGGTTGATGGAGGTGGTCTTGCCGGTGCCCGGGCCGCCGGTGATGATGCACACGCCCTCCCGCGCCGCCGCCAGCACCGCCTCGCGCTGCTGGGCGCACAGCTCGACGCCCTCGGCGGCCTCGTAATCGGCGATCTGCTCCATCAGCTCCGCCCCGGACACCCGGGCGGGGCGTATGCTCTTTAACTGCGCCAGCATAAGCCGCGCCGTATCACACTCGGCGCGGTGATATCGGGGCAGGTAGACGGCGTCGTCCTCCGCCACGCGCTCGGCGACCAGCTGGTCCTCCATCAGCAGCGCCCGCAGCTCCCGATCCACCAGCGCGCGCTCCGCGCCCAGCAGACCGCACGCCTGTTCCGTCAGCTTTTCCCGGGGCAGGTACATGTGGCCCATGCTCCCCGCGGCCTCCGACAGCACGAATTTGATGCCGGACCGCACCCTGAACGCCGACTCCCGGCCGAAGCCCAGGGACATGGCGATGCCGTCGGCGGTGTGGAAGCCTATGCCTTGGATCTCGTCCACCAGCCGGTAGGGGTTTTTCCGCACCACCCGCTCGGCCATGTCGCCGTAGGCCCGGCAGACCTTCATCGACAGCGCCGCCGTCAGCCCCTGCCCCTGCAAAAACATCAGCGTGCTCCGCATGCCGTTCTTTTCGGCGAAGGACTGGGCGATCATCGCCGCGCGCTTTTTGCCGATGCCGGGCACCTCCGTGAGCCGCTCGGGCTCGGCTTCCAGCACGTCCAGCGTCCGCTCGCCGAAGTAACGCACGATCAGCTTCGCCGTGGCCTCGCGCACGCCCTTCACCAGCCCGGAGGCCAGGTATTTTTCGATGTCCGATTTCGTCTCGGGCCGTATGGTCTCGTAGCGGGTCACCTTGATCTGACGCCCGTAGTCCCGGTGCTCCACGATCTCCCCCTCGAAGCGCGCGTGTTCCCCTGCGGGCAGAAAGGGCATCAGCCCCACCGCGGCGATGGCGGTGCGGCTGCCGTCCAGCCGGATCGACGCCACCGTCCAGCCGTTGGTATCGTTCCGGTAGACGATGCTGTCCACAGTGCCCACGAATTGAGCCATCAGGCGAACCTCGCTTTCAGTTCCCCGCGTTCTTCTTGTAGATCAGGCAAAGCCCCTTCAGCGTCAGCAGGCCGTCCATGACGTCGATCACGCGGCTCTCCCCGGCCACCAGCACGGCCAGGCCGCCGGTGGCGATGACCTTGACGTCGGGCACGTTCATCTCCCGCTTCATGCGGTTGACGATGTAGTTGATCTGGCCGATGTAGCCGTACACGATGCCCGCCTGCATGTTGTTGACGGTGTTGCGACCGATGACCGCCTCGGGCTTGACCAGCTCGAACCGGGGCAGCTTGGCGGTGCGCTCGGTGAGGGCGTCGGCGGCCAGCCGCAGGCCGGGGCAGATCGCGCCGCCCAGGAACTCGCCCTTCGCGGAGATCGCGCCGAAGGAGGTGGCGGTGCCGAAATCGATGGTGATGCAGGGCCCGCCGTAGAGCTCGTAGGCGGCCACGGCGTTGGCGATGCGGTCGCTGCCCAGCTCCCGGGGGTTCTCATACTTGATGTTGATGCCGGTCTTTACGCCGGGCTCGATCTTCATGGGCTCCATGCCGAAGTAGTTGCGGCACATGTGCTCGATGGTGAAGTTGATCTGCGGCACCACCGAGGACATCATGATGCCCTCCACGGCCCCCTTGTCGATGCCGTGGTGGTTGAGCAGGTTCATCAGCGCCATGCCGTACTCGTCGGAGGTGCGGTTGCGGTTGGTGGACAGCCGCCAGTATTGGCGCATCTCCATATCCTCGAAGAGCGCCGTCTTCATGTTGGTGTTGCCGATATCAAGCGTCAGTATCATGGGGGGCCTCCAGTTTAGGGAGTAGGCAGTAGGGGAGTGTCAGTTCTTGATCAATCCTGCCTTGTACAGCGCCGCGCCGATGGCGCCGGTGAGCACGGTGGACACCAGCATCTCCACCGCGCCGTTTAGACCCACGGCGGCGACGATGTAGGTCAGCATGCCGCGCCCTGCCATGGAATTCTGCATGTACTCGGTCGAACCGAACAGCCACACCAGCGCGGTCATGAAGAACAGCGTGTTCAAAAACGCCGCCATGAAGCCCGTCACGGCGCAGCCGACGTAGGCGTTGGCCCTATTGTGGATGAATCGGTAGAGATAGCCCAGGATCAAGCCGTCCAGCAGCCTGGGCACGAAGCGCTGTATGAAGGATAAAAGGGGACTCACGGCGACCAGCGCCGCGCCCATGCCGGAAAAGCCGCAGATGCCGAAGCACTGCAAAAAACTGATGAGGCCGAACGCGCCGCCGATGATCGCGCCCCCCAAGGGCCCGACGGCGATGGCGGCGATGGCCACGGGGATCATGTTGAAGGTGATGGACAGGCCCGCGGGCTGGGGGATGTTCACATACGCGAGCACGATCAGTACGGCCACCAGCAGCGCCAGCAGCACAAATTCACGGGTGGACAGCTTCTTCATTTTCATTCCTCCGTTCGAGTTCTCAAGAGATACCCTACGAAAAACAGGTTCCGGGTTGCCCATGTTCGGCTCCTAGGATACCGACGGGGGTATTATAGCATATTTCACCGGTAACTGTGCGCATGTTGTGTTAAATACCGGGCGCCTCCCCCATCAAATCTTTACTTGTCACCCCCCGCGCGTTGGACTATAATAGGATCAACATCCATACGTATAAAGGAGGTACCTCTATGATTACACGCAAGGAGCAGCAGGCCCACAGCGTCCGCGAATACATGCGCGGCGGCATGAAACACGTGCAGTTTGACGACCTCTCGGCGGCCCTTCCGGAGCGGGTGCGCGTCTTTTCCGTGCTGACGCTGATCCCGGGGGCCTCGATCGGCTATCACGTCCACGAAAACGAGACGGAGCTGTTCTACTTCCTGGAGGGCAACGGCCGCTTCCGCGACGACGACCAGACCTTCGACGTCTCCGCGGGCGATTCCACCGCCACCTTCTCCGGCCACGGCCACGCAGTGGAGAACACCGGCGACACCAACCTGGTGCTGCTGGCCTGCATCGTCAAGGATTAAACGATTCCATTCGGGAGGATACCCATGAGCGCAATCGTCATCGTACTGCTGTTTTTACTGGGGCTTGTACTGATCATCAAGGGCGGCGACTACTTTGTGGACGCCGCCTCCTGGATCGCGGAGGCGTCGGGCGTGCCGAAGTTTTTGATCGGCGCGACGGTCGTGAGCCTGGGCACCACCATGCCGGAGCTGCTGGTATCGCTGATGGCCTCGGCGGAGGGCTCCATAGGCATCGCCGTGGGCAACGCGGTGGGCTCAGTGACGGCCAACGTGGGCCTGATCATGGGCATCTCTGTGGTGTGCATCGCCGCGGCCGTCAACCGCCGGGAGCAGGCCTTCAAGTTCGTCATGATGGCCGCCGCCATCGTGCTTCTGCTGCTGTTCTCGCTGGGCGGCAGCCTGTCGATAGCGGGCTCCGTCGTGCTTCTGCTCATGTGCGCCGCCTACATCGCCGAGTCCGTCGTCAGCGCCCGCAAGGCCATGCGGGCCGACAGCGACGCCCCCAAGCCCCCGACGGACCGCAGGACCGTGACGGTCAACGTATTAAAGTTCATCGCCGGCATCGCGGGCATCATCATCGGCGCCCGGCTGATGGTGGATAACGGCACCGCGCTGGCGCGGCTGATGGGCGTGCCGGAGAGCATCATCGGCGCCACGCTGGTGGCCGTGGGCACCTCGCTGCCGGAGCTGGTCACCACCGTCACCGCCATCGTCAAGAAGCAGTCCAGCCTGTCCATCGGCAACATCGTGGGCGCGAACATCATCGACCTCACCCTCATACTGCCCCTGTGCAGCGTGATCTCCGGCAAGGCCCTGCCCATATTAAGGCAGAACATCTTGCTCGACATGCCCTTCTGCCTGGGCCTGGTGCTGCTCGCGGTGCTGCCGCCGCTGATCACCGGCAAGTTCCACAAGCTCCAGGGCGTCGCCATGCTGGTGACCTACGCGGTGTACATCGTGCTGCTGTGCACCGTGTTCACCGCCTGACCCCCGGCACATGACAGTTTTAACCGTATCTTCCTTGACTTTAGTATAGTAAAGTGATAAACTGATAAAGTAAAAGTGACAGACGGAGGCATCCCATCACCATGAATCCCGCACAATACCCGCTCAAGCGGGAGGAGCGCGTGTTGTTTGAGCTGCGCTCGCTCTACCAGAAATACGGCTACGCCCGCTACAAGATGGGCAAGTTTGAGGAATACGACCTGTACGTGCGCAACAAGGACTTCCTGGTTTCGGACGGCGTGATCACCTTCACGGACACGGACGGCCGCCTGATGGCCTTAAAGCCGGACGTGACGCTGTCGATCATCAAGAACACCCGGGACCGTGAAAACTGCGTGCAGAAGGTGTACTACTCGGAAAACGTTTACCGCATCTCCGGCTCCACGCGGCAGTTCAAGGAGATCATGCAGACGGGGCTGGAGTGCATCGGCGACGTGGACCTGTACAGCCTGTGCGAGGTGATATCGCTGGCGGCGCGGAGCCTGGATGCCATCGACCCGGACAACGTGCTGGAGCTGTCGCACCTCGGCGTGATCGCGGCGCTGGTGAACGCGCTGGAGCTGGAGCCGGACGCGGCGGCGGCGGTGCTTCAGTGTATCGGCGAAAAGAATGCCGACGGCGTGCGCAAGCTGTGCCCGGGGAAGGACATCGGCGGCGTGCTTCGGCTGATCTCGGCCCACGGTGACCCCGAAAAGGTGATCGCGGCGCTGCGGCCCTACTGCCGACAGGGGTTGGCGAAGGCGGCGCTTTATGAGCTGGAGACGGTGACCGGGCTTCTGAACCTGCCCAACGTGCAGATCGACTTCTCCACCGTCAACGACATGAACTACTACAACGGCATCGTGTTCCAGGGCTACATCCGCGCCATCCCGGAGGGGGTGCTCTCCGGCGGCCAGTACGACAAGCTGATGCAGCGCATGGGCCGCGAATCCCGGGCCGTGGGCTTCGCCATCTACATGGACCTGCTGGAGCGCCTGGGCGGCGAGGGCCGCGCCTACGACGTGGACACCCTGCTGCTCTACGATGACAGGGCCGATGTGCCGACGCTGAACCGCGCGGTGGAGCGGCTCTCCCGCGAGGGCAGCGTGCTGGCCCAGCGGGCGATCCCCGACAAGCTCAAATACCGGCGGCTGGTGCGGCTTGAGGAGGTGGACGCCCATGATTAACGTGGCGCTGCCCAAGGGCAGGCTGGGCGAGAAGGTCTACGGCATGTTCGCCGCCGCGGGCTACGAGTGCCCCTCCATACTGGAAAACAACCGCAGGCTGATCTTTGAAAACCCCGCTTCCGGGGTGCGCTACTTCTGGGTGAAGCCCTCGGACGTGGCCATCTACGTGGAGCGCGGCGCGGCGGACGTGGGCGTGGCGGGCAAGGACATACTGCTGGAGTACCGCCCGGACGTGTACGAGCTGCTGGATTTGAACATCGGCAGGTGCCGCATGGCCGTGGCCGCGAAGGTGGGCTTCCACGACGACGTCGAAAAGACGCTGCGCGTGGCCACCAAGTTCACCCGCATCGCCCGGGAGTACTACGCCGGGCTGGGCCGGGACATCGACATCATCCACCTGAACGGCTCCATCGAGCTGGCCCCGATTTTAGGCCTGTCTGACGTGATCGTGGACATCGTGGAGACCGGCAAGACGCTATTGGAGAACAACCTGGAGCCGGTGGAGACCATCGTGCCCATATCGGCGCGGCTGATCGCCAACAAGGCCAGCTTCAAGTTCAATTCCGGGCGCATCGAGACCATCGCCGAAGGGCTGAAAGGACAGATCAAATATGATTAGGATCATGAAATACGGCGCCGTCGCCAACACGGACATATTCGCCCGGGTTACACCCGAGGTGGACGTGCAGAAGATCGTATCGGACATCCTATCCGATGTGCGCACGCGCGGCGACGAAGCGCTGTTCGACTACTGCGAAAGGTTTGACAAGGTAAAACTCGACCGCCTGGAGGTCACTTCCGACGAGATCGACGCGGCGATGTGGGAAATGGAGCCCGCCTTCATCGAGACGCTGGAGACCGCCGCGCAGAATATCCGGCAGTTTCACGAAAAGCAGGTGCGCACGAGCTTCATCATCACCGAGCGCGCGGGCGTGGTGATGGGCCAGAAGGTGACCCCGCTGGATAAGGTGGGCCTGTACGTGCCCGGCGGCACGGCGGCGTACCCCTCCACGGTGCTGATGGACGCCATCCCCGCCAAGATCGCCGGGTGCGGCGAGATCGTCATCACCACCCCGCCGGGGAAGGACGGCAGGGTCAACCCCGCCATACTCGCCGCGGCGAAGGTCGCCGGGGTGGACCGCGTGTTCAAGGTGGGCGGGGCGCAGGCCGTGGCCGCGCTGGCCTACGGCACCGCGTCGATCCCCTGCGTGGACAAGATCGTCGGCCCCGGCAACGCCTTCGTGGCCGAGGCCAAGAAGCAGGTGTTCGGCCTGGTGGCCATCGACATGATCGCCGGCCCCAGCGAGATACTGATCGTCGCCGACCAGAAGAGCGACCCCGTCCACGTGGCCGCGGACCTGCTCAGTCAGTCCGAGCACGACAGGCTGGCCAGCGCGGTGCTGGTGACCGATTCCATGGCGCTTGCCGAGGCGGTGCAGGCCGAGGTGGAGCGCCAGGTGCGCGCGCTGCCCCGGGTGGACATCGCCGCCGCCTCCATCGACAAAAACGGCAAGATCATCGTGGCGGACAGCCTCGACCAGGCCATTGATATCGCCAACGACCTGGCCCCGGAGCACCTGGAGCTTCATGTGGACAATCCCTTCGACTACCTGGACAAGGTCAGGCACGCCGGGTCCATCTTCATGGGCCGCAACTGCCCTGAGGCGCTGGGCGACTACCTGGCCGGGCCCAACCACACCCTGCCCACCGGCGGCACCGCCCGCTTCTACAGCCCGCTGTCGGTGGACGACTTCGTCAAGAAGTCCCAGTACACCTACTTCACCCGCGACGCCCTCGCCGCCGTGCGCGACCAGATCGCCCTCTTCGCCCGCAAGGAGGGGCTGGAGGGGCACGCGAGGAGCGTTTTGAAGAGATTTGAATGAATTAGGAATGAGGAGTTAGGAATGAGGAATTGCAGAGTGCCGCTGACTCCCATTCCTCATTCCTCATTCCTAATTCCTAATTCCCAATTCTGACAACGGAGTGATACCTATGTCCCGCTACCTCATCAACACCTACCATTCCCTCGAAGCCTACGTCCCCGGCGAGCAGCCGCAGGACATGCAGTATGTGAAGCTGAACACCAACGAGAACCCCTATCCCCCATCGCCCGCCGTGATCGAGGCGGCGTCGCGGGAGGCGGGGCGCTTGCAGCTTTACTCCGACCCGGTGTGCGCGGCGCTTCGGGACGCCATCGCCGGGCTCTACGGCGTGAAGCGGGAGAACGTCTACGTCTCCAACGGCTCCGACGACATACTCAACTTCGCCTTCATGGCCTTCGCGGGCCGGGGCGGGCGGGCGTACTTCCCGGACATCAGCTACGGCTTCTACAGGGTGTTCGGCGACCTGTACGGCTGCGACTACCGCACCATCCCGCTGGAGGCGGACTTCTCCGTCGACCCCGCGAAGTACCACGGCCTCGACGGGCTGATCGTCATCGCCAACCCCAACGCCCCCACGGGCCTCGCGCTGTCGGTCGGCGAGATCGAGGGCATCGTGCGCGCCAACCCGGACCACGTGGTGGTGATCGACGAGGCCTACGTCGATTTCGGCGCGGAGTCCTGCGTCGAGCTGACGGCGAAGTACGACAACCTGCTGGTGGTGCAGACCTTCTCCAAGTCCCGCAGCATGGCGGGGGCGCGGCTGGGCTTCGCGTTCGCAAGCGCCGGGCTGATCGCCGATCTGGACAGGATCAAGTATTCCACCAACCCCTACAACGTCAACCTGATGACCTGCGCGGCGGGCGCGGCAGCGATCGCCGACAACGCCTACTACATGGCCAACTGCCGCAAAATCGAGGCCACCCGCGAGGACACCGCCGAACGGCTCCGGGCGCTTGGCTTTACGGTGCTGCCCTCCAGTGCCAATTTCCTGTTCGCCAAGTCCGACCGCGTCGGCGGAGGCGAGCTCTACCGCGAACTCAAAAAGCGCGGCGTGCTCGTCCGCCACTTCGATACCCCCCGCATCCGCGACTATAACCGGATTACGATCGGGACGGAGGAACAGATGGCGATTCTTGTTTCGAAGATAAGGGAGATACTGAGATAATTGGGAATTGGGAATGGGGAATTGGGAATTATAGAATGCCTCACCCCCAACCAATGATCCCTTCCGCAACGGGAACAACGCGGCAGCCCAGCCTCTTAATAAATGGGCAATGGGAAATGACAGTTAGCCTTATGCGAAACCATCTTTCCCTGATACAACGAAAACAACACGGCAGCCCAGCCTCCCCTGTGCAAGGGGAGGTGGCCCGCAGGGCCGGAGGGGTTGCCCAATTCCCAATTCCCCATTCCCCATTCCCAATTCACTTAAACGGAGGACATAAACCATGCGCGAATCAGAGATCATCCGCCGCACGGCGGAGACGGACATCCGGCTGTCGCTCAAACTGGACGGCACGGGCAAATCGGAGATCGACACGGGCTGCGGGTTTTTGAACCACATGCTGACGCTGTTTGCGCGGCACGGGCGGTTCGACCTGGAGGTCAAGTGCGTGGGCGACACGGACGTGGATGACCACCACTCGGTGGAGGACATCGGCATCTGCCTGGGCCAGGCGTTCGCGCAGGCGCTGGGCGACATGGCCGGCATCGCCCGCTACGCCCACATCATCCTGCCGATGGACGAGGCGCTGCTGCTTATCGCGGTGGACGTCTCCGGGCGCACGCACCTGTCCTATGACGCCGCCATCCCCACCCAGAAGATCGGCGGCTTCGACACCGAGCTGGTCAAGGAGTTCTGGCTGGGCTTCGTGCGCAAGGCCAACGTCACGCTGCACATCCGTTCCCTCGCCGGGGAAAACAGCCACCACATCGTCGAGGGCATGTTCAAGGCCGCCGCCCGCGCCCTGAGCGCCGCGTGCACGGTCGACCCCGCGTTGAACGGGGAAATACCGTCGACGAAGGGCATACTTTAATTGGGAATGGGGAATTGGGAATGGGGAATTGGGAATGGGGAATTATAGAATGCCTTCCCGATCTATGTCAGTAAGGTGATCCGTAGCCCTGTAATCAAAAGAAATCCGTCAGGATTTCCACCGCAATTCCCAATTCCCAATTCCAAATTCCCAATTCCAAATTCCAAATCCCCCCCAAGGAGCGTACCGACATGATCGCAATCATCGACTACGGCGTGGGCAATTTGTTTTCGCTCTCCCACAGCCTGACGCACATCGGCGCGGAGGTCGTCGTCACCGGCGACGATGCCGCCATCCGGCGCGCGGACCACGTGATACTGCCCGGCGTCGGGGCCTTCGGCGACGCGGCGGCGAAGCTCAGGGCCACGGGCCTGGACGGCGCGGTGAAGGCCATCGCCGCGCGGGGCACGCCCATCATGGGCATCTGCCTGGGCATGCAGCTGCTGCTTCAAAAGTCCTACGAGTTCGGCGAGCACGAGGGGCTGGGGCTCATCCCCGGCGAGGTGCAGCCCATCGCGGAGGTCATACCGCCGGACTACAAGATCCCCCACATCGGCTGGAACGCGCTGGAGATCGCCCGGCCGCACCCCATCTTTCGGGATATCAGGCCCGGCGACTGCGTGTACTTCGTGCACTCCTTTTACGGCGCGGGCTGCGGCACGGCGCTGCTGGCCACCGCCGAGTACGGCGCGCACCTGACCGCCGCCGTGGGCCGGGGCAACGTGGTCGGCTGCCAGTTCCACCCGGAAAAGTCCGGCGACGTGGGTTTAAAGATACTCAAAGCATTCTGTGAATGGGAGGGGACGACATGAACATATTCCCCGCCATCGACCTGTACGAGGGCAAGGCGGTCCGGCTCTACAAGGGCGACTATCGGCAAATGACCGTCTACGACCCGGAGCCGCTGAACACGGCGAAAAAGTTCGAGGCCGCCGGGGCGCAGTACCTGCACATGGTGGACCTGGAGGGCGCCAAGACCGGCGGCACGCCCAACGCCGACACGGTGCGCAAAATCGTCGAGAACACCGGCCTGTTCGTGGAGCTGGGCGGCGGCATAAGGTCCATGGACGCGGTGCGGAAGTACCTCTCCATCGGCGTGCGCCGGGTGATACTGGGCACGGCGGCCATCACCGACGGCGACTTCGTGCAGCGCGCGGTGGATCAGTACGGCCCCGCCATCGCCGTGGGCGCGGACGTGCGGGACGGCTGCATCGCCATCAAGGGCTGGACGGAGCTCTGCGACATGACCCTCGAGGCGTTCATGGACCGCTTCCAGCACATGGGCGTCACCACCGTGATCTGCACCGACATCTCCCGGGACGGCGCCATGCGCGGCACCAACCGGGCGCTCTACGCCGATCTGCAAAAGAAGTGCGCCATGAACATCGTGGCCTCCGGCGGGGTGTCCACGCTGGAGGACGTGCGGGCGCTGGCGCGCATGAAGCTCTACGGCGCCATCATCGGCAAGGCGTACTACACCGGGGCCATCGATCTCAGGCAGGCCATAGAGGAGGCGTCCCGATGATCACCAAACGCATCATCCCCTGCCTGGACGTGAAGGACGGCCGGGTGGTGAAGGGGGTCAACTTCCTGGGCCTCCAGGACGTGTCCAGCCCGGTGAAGCTGGCGGAATACTACTCCAAATGCGGCGCGGACGAGCTGGTGTTCTACGATATCACCGCCTCCGCCGAGGGCCGGGCGCTGTTCACCGACATACTGCGTAAGGTCGCCTCGAAGGTGTTCATACCGCTGACCGTGGGCGGCGGCATCAACACCGTGGACGACTTCGCCCGGGTATTGAACTGCGGCGCGGACAAGGTGTCCGTGAACTCCGGCGCCATCCGCAACCCGGAGCTGATCCCCGCGGCGGCGAAGCGCTACGGCAGCCAGTGCGTGGTGATCTCCGCCGACGTAAAGCGGGTGGACGGCGGCTTCCGCGTGTTCGCCAAGGGCGGGCGCGAGGACACCGGGCTCGAAGCCGTGTCCTGGATCAGGCGCTGCGTGGACAACGGCGCGGGCGAGGTGGTGCTGAACTCCATCGACACCGACGGCGTGAAGGGCGGCTTCGACCTGGAAATGCTCTCCGCCGTGTGCGACGCGGTCAGCGTGCCGGTGATCGCCTCCGGCGGCGCGGGCCGCATTGAGGACTTCGTTCGGCTGTTCAAGGCGCTGCCCCGGGTGGACGCGGGGCTGGCGGCCTCCATATTCCACTTCGGCGAGGTGGATATCCACGACTTGAAGCGCGTACTGCGCGACAACGACATCACTGTGAGGTTATGACCATGATTGATTTGAATACCCTGAAATTCGACGAAAAGGGCCTGATCCCGGCCATCGTGGTGGACGCGGAGACCAAAAAAGTGCTCACCCTGGCCTACATGAACCGGGAGAGCCTTGAAATATCGATTAAAAAGCAGCTCACCTGCTTCTGGAGCCGGTCGCGGCAGGAGCTGTGGCTCAAGGGCGAGACCAGCGGCAACTACCAGCACATCGTGTCCATCACCGCGGACTGCGACAGGGACGCGCTGGTGGTCGAGGTCCTCAAGGACGGCCCCGCCTGCCACCTGGGCACGGACTCCTGCTTCACCAACCCGGTGTTTGAGTCCGAAGAGAACCACGCCTTCACGCTGGAGGGGCTGATGGATCTCATCCGGGGCCGCAAGACCGAGAAGAAGGAAGGCAGCTACACCACCTACCTGTTTGAAAAGGGCATCGACAAGATCCTCAAGAAGGTGGGCGAGGAATCCACCGAGGTCATCATCGCGGGCAAGGCCGGGGACGTGGCCGAGACCGTCTACGAAATCGCCGACCTCACCTATCACGTGATGGTGCTGATGATCCAGATGGGCATCTCCCTCGAGGACATCCATAAGGAGCTCGCCTCCCGCCACGTGATCGACCACAAGGTCAAGCAGGAAAAAATGGTATAATTTCAGAAGAATATATCGCTCGCGTCGAACGCGCCCTCGATATGGTTGATCCGTCCGGGGGTGAGCTCGACGATGTCAAAGCGCGCGGGCGCGTCGTCGCACTGTTTTTCCTGCATGTAGAGCAGGGCGGTGTGCACGATGCGCTCGCGCTTTTGCGGCGTGACGGCCTCCGCGGGGCGTCCGTAGCGGTCGTCCGTGCGGCGCTTGACCTCGACGAACACCAGCGTGTCGCCCTGCCGCGCGATCACGTCGATCTCCCCGGGGCCGCGGCGGTAGTTCATGTCCAGCACCACATAGCCCTGTCCGGTCAGGTAGTCCCGGACGATGTGCTCGCCCTCCGATCCAAAGCCGCGCCTGCTCATGCTTCCCCCAGTATCTTCCCGATGAAGCTGCGCCGGTGCAGCGGGCAGGGGCCGAAGCGGCGTATCGCCGCGATGTGCTCGGCGGTGCCGTAGCCCTTGTTCCGGGCAAAGCCATACATCGGGTATTTCGCGTCCATATCGATCATGTAGCGGTCGCGGGTGACCTTCGCCACCACCGACGCCGCGCCGATCATGTAGCTCAGCGCGTCGCCGTGTATGAGCGCCCGGGCCTCGCAGGGCAGCCTCAGGCCCTGCACGGCGTCCACCAGTATGACATCGCCCGAAAAGCCCGCGGCGCAGGTCTCCATGGCCCGCTTCGTGGCGTTGAGTATGTTGATATCGTCGATCTCCTCCGGCCAGACGAAGCAGGTCTCGGCGTAGTCCGCCGCCGCCATGAGCAGCGGGTACAGCGCCTCCCGCCGCTTCTCGCTGAGCTTCTTGGAGTCGTCCACCCCCGGCACCAGCCTGTCCGGGGCGATGCAGACGCAGGCCGTCACCACAGGTCCCGCCAGCGGCCCGCGGCCCACCTCGTCGATGCCCGCCACGACATGCCCCGCATCCCACAGGCCGCGCTCGATCTGCGTGAGCCTGAGCAGCTTTTGTTCTGCGGTCTCTCTCTTCATATCATCGTTCTCCCTGCGCCGCGAAGCGGCGCGACTGGGGGTTCTCAGGGGGCTCAGTCCCCTGAGCGGGTGTCTCAGGGGGCAGAGCCCCCTGAATAGTGATCTTTCCGACCTTTCCGGCGCGGAACTCGTCCAGCACCAGCGCGGCGGCGCGGTCGGTGTCGAAGCGCCCGCCGGACAACAGCCAGCCGCGCCCCTTGCAGGCGGCCTCCAGCAGGGCGTGGGGGGTGTTCTCCACGTCCACGGGCAGCTTGAAGCGCCGGGCGACGGCGTCGGGCGCGATGCCGTAGAGCAGTTGGAGCAGCCCGCCCGCCAGGTCCTCGGTGTCCATGATCTCGTCGCGTATGGACCCCAGGTACGCCAGCAGCCGCGCGCCCTCCTGATCGTCCATGCGGGGCGGCAGCATGCCGGGAGTGTCCAGTATCTCCAGATAGGGATTCAGCTTCACCCACTGGTTGGAGCGCGTCACGCCGGGCCGGTCCGAGGCCTTGGCGATGGCGGAGCCGTGCAGGCGGTTGATGAAGGTGGACTTGCCCACGTTGGGGATGCCCGTGACCATGAAGCGCACGGTCTTTTTGACCCCCCGCGCCGCGAAGCGCTCCAGCGCGGGCCGGGACGCCGCCTCGATGCGCTGCAGTATCTCCTTCGTCCGGCCGCCGTTGGAATTAAAGCGCATGGCCTCCAGGCCCTCCCGGCGAAAGCGCTCCAGCCAGCGCGCGGTCTCCGCGTCGTCGGCCAGGTCCGCCTTGTTCAATACGAGGATGCGCGCCTTGCCCCGGGTCAGCTTCGCCAGGTCGCCGTTTCGGGTGGCCAGCGGCGCGCGGGCGTCGCACAGCTCGATCACCGCGTCCACCGAGCGCAGCTGGTCTGTAAGCAGCCGCCGCGATTTCGCCATGTGTCCGGGATACCAGTTGATTTTATCAGGCATGATCAGTCTCCTTCGGAGGAATTGGGAATGGGGAATTGGGAATTGTGAATTAAAGAATGCCGCCGCCATTCCCAAGCATAAAAACCGGGAACCGCGCATAAGTGCGATTCCCGGATTCGGCGCAAAGAAATTAAGTCCTTTCCTTGACCTTGGCAGCCTTGCCGCTGCGCTCGCGCAGATAGTACAGCTTCGCGCGGCGAACCTTACCACGACGGATGACCTTGATGGAATCCACGCGGGGGCTGTGCAGCGGGAACGTGCGCTCGACACCGACGCCGTAAGAGGTGCGGCGAACGGTGAACGTTTCGCGGACAGAGCCGTTGCGGCGGGCGATGACCACGCCCTCAAAGGCCTGCAGACGTTCGCGGGAGCCTTCGACAACCTTTACCTGAACGCGCACGGTATCACCGACGGCGAACTCCGGGATGTCGCTCTTGAGCTGGGCGCTCTCGATGGAACGGATGATCTCATTCATGGGATTTTCCTCCTTTCCTCACAAGGACGTTCATGGATTGCGTGCGCAAACAGAGGACCGCCCGATTTCAACTTGTCTATTATACCACGCGCGCAAGCCCTTTGAAAAGGCCATTTTCTGTTAAATATGGCCTTTTACACCCCCGACGTGCGGTACCACGCGCCGTTGACCCTGCCGTCCTCGCCGAAGAACACCACCAGCGTCTCGCTGTTCAGCTCGTCCTTTTCGTCCGGGCGGATGATCCAGGCGATCTCCTCGTCGTATTCCCAGGGCATGGGACAGCCCGCCATCAGCGCCTGCACGTCCTTGCGCGCCATGCCCACGGACACGCCGCACAGCGAATCGCCGCCGGGGGCGTCCTTCAATTCGATCACGCGCACCGTGCCGTCGCCCCGAAGCGCCAGCGCGTCGCCGGTGTAGTTGTCCTTGAACTCGGTGCCCTCGGCATACGTCAGCCCGCCGATCTCCTCGGCCGCCGATTTGATGTCCTTTCCAAAGTAGCCCGACAGCTCCCGACCCTCCGCGAGGGCGGCGGACGTCAGCAGCGCGAGGGCCAGTATGAGCGCGAAAATGCTCTTCACGGCACACGCCTCCATTCGTCAAGCGTTCTTGATCTTATCGGTAAAGTATTCCACAAGCTTCGGCACGAACTTCTCCGCGAAGTACTTGCAGGTCTGGGGCAGGTAGCTCCAGTTCTTCTGGAGGGTATTGCTGTCGCCCATGACGTTCGCGGAGAAGAACTCCGCCCAGGGCTCCGTGGTGATGGAGGGCGTGCCCTGCAGGTTGTAGAAGTAGGTCTTGGCGGCGTTGGCGTACTGCGTGCTGTTGAGCAGGTAGTAGTGGCCGAAGCTGCCGTGCACGGCGTAGTTGGTCGCGCCCTCGACGGCGTCCCACACCATGCAGCCGTTGTTGACGGGCAGCGTGGTGTTCATCTCCGCGCCCATGCTGTTTGCCAGCTGGGTGTAGACCGTCACCTCGTCGTCGGTGAGGCCCAGCTCGCTGCGGACCACGTCGAAGTTCAGAAGCGTCCGGTAGTCCATCAGCGCATTGACCACCTTTTCGCCATCCACGGCGGAGGTCACCCCCGCGGCGGAGATGGCGGCGGCCACCCGGTCCGTCAGCAGCTTGCGCACGTCGGAGAGCAGCGCGGCCGTGGCGTCATCGTTGAGCGAATCCAGCCCGCCGCCGTTGTAGTTCCAGTCGATGGCGTGGCCGGATTCGTGGAACACCACGTAGTCGTAGAGCGTGCCGGAGGCATACTTGCTGCTGCGCTTCAGGTAGAGCTTGTCGCTGTCCTGATCGAAGTAGGACGCCGACAGGCTGGCCTTTTCCGCCACGATGTCGTAGGTGCCCAGCGAATAGAGGTACAGGTTGCGGTAGGTGGGGTCGGCCCCGCGCAGGCTGGCGATCAGGCTGTTCACGCGCTCCTGCAGTATCCCGGCCTTGCGCAGCTTGGCGGACACCATGTCCCAGATCACATTGCCCCCGGCGTCGCTGTTGATCAGCTCCTCGTGGGTCAGCAGCGCCTTTAAGACGTTGTTGAAGTTGGTCGTGGACAGATCGCCGGTGTCCGCCACCATGACGATCACGGAGGCGGTAGCGCCGCCGGGCAGCTTCGCGCCCACAATGGCCGTGCCGGACCCCGCACCCTTGACGGTGCAGGAAGCGCCGTCGGCGCTGATCGAGGCGATGGCCTTCGCGGTAGTGGACCAGGTGATGCCCTTCAATCCTCCCGTGGCGGAGGCGGTCAGGGACCAGGTCGCGCCCTTGGCCAGCATCACCATGCCCTGGCTGCTCAGCGTCAGCACGTTGCCGTCCGCGCCGACCGTGCCGCCGCCGGAGAAGTCCCCCACGATCACCTTGCAGGTCGCCTTCTTGTGATTGTAGGTGACGCCGGTGATGGTGGCGGCGCCGATCCGGTAGGCGTGCAGCACGCCCGCGGCGTCCACGGACACCACCCCGGGATCGCTGCTGGCAAAGGTCACCATGGCCGCGGAGCCCTTGGGCACAACGGCCTTGAGCTGATAGGTGCCGCCCGGCTCCATGGCCAGCGACTTGGGCTTGAGCGTCAGCTTGGAGGGGGCCTTGTACACCTTCACCTTCACCCGGGTCCTGAGGCCGTTGTAGGTGGTGACGGTCACGGTGGCGCTGCCCCGCTTCCGGGCCTTGATCACGCCGCCGGCGGACACCCTGACCACGCTCTTCTTGCTGCTCCTGTAGGTAAAGGAGGCATAGCTGCCCGGATTGGTGGCGGGCCGCAGCGTCAGCTTCTCGCCCACGCCCATGTGCAGCGTGGCGTAGCCCAGCCCCACGGCGGTGGGCGCGGGCACCACCGTCACCGTGGCGGCGGCGGCGAGCCCGTTGTAGGTCGTGGCGGTGATCACCGCGGTGCCCGGGGCCACGCCGGTGACCTTGTTGCCGTTGACGACGGCCACGCCCAGGTTGTCGCTGGACAGCACGACGTTCGCCGCCGCGCCCGCGTTGACGATGGGCTTCATGTCCACGGTCATACCCACGCCCAGCGTCTGATCCCCCGCGGAGAGCGCCACGGCGGTGGGCGCGGCATGCACCCTGACCTTGCAGGCGGCCTTCTTTCCGTTGAAGGTCCTGACCACGATCTTCGCCGTGCCCGGGGCGGACGCCGTCGCCACGCCCAGGGCGTTCACCGACACCACGGCGGGGTTGGTGCTGGACCACCGCAGCGCCGAGCTCGCGCCCTTGGACAGCTTCGCGCCGAACACAAAGGTCTCGCCCGCGCCCATGGACAGCTTCTTCCCGGGGAGTATGCGCACCTTGGCGGGGGCCTTGTTCACGTGCACCAGGCAGGTGGCGGACAGGCCGCTCTGCGTCGCCACGGTGATCACGGCGCTGCCCCGCCTGCGGGCGGTCAACTTGCCGGCCCTGGACACGGACACCACCCCGGGCTTTGAGGACGCCCAGGTGATCGCGCCGACCGCCGACGGGTCGCAGGCGGGCGTCAGCACGCGCTTTTCGCCCTTGCCCATGTAGATCTCGGCCTCCAGCAGCGCCGGCGCGGGCGCTTCCTCCGCCGCCGGTGCCGCTTCTGCCGCAGGCGCCGCCGGTGCCGCCGGTGTTGCCACCGCGGGCTCCGAAGACGACGCCTCGGCCTTCTTCGATGTAATCTCGTCCTTCTCCGATGTAGCCTCGTCCTTATCCGACGCAGCCTCGGTCTTTTTCGATGAATCCTCGTCCTTTTCCGATTTAGCCTCGTCCTCTTCCGACGTATCCTCGTCCTTTTCCGATGAATCCTCGTCCTTTTCCGATGAATCCTCGTCCTTTTCCGATGTTCCCTCAGTCTTTTCCGATGAATCCTCGTCCTTTTCCGATGCTCCCCCAGTCTTTTCCGATGAATCCTCGTCCTTTTCCGACGTATCCTCGTCCTTATCCGATTTTACCTCGTCCTCTTCCGACGTATCCTCATCCTTTTCCGATGAAACCTCGTCTTTATCTGATGCAGCCTCGTCCTTTTCCGATTTTGACTCAGTCTTTTCTGATGCTTCTTCAGTATCCTCGCCGGACTTCTCCCCCGCCTTTTCAACGGGCTTTTGCTCCGCCGTCGCCTCGGACGGCTTCACGGTTTGCGCCGCAGACACGGGTTTGGCGCTCTCTTCGGCGTCCTTCACGCCCTCCTCAGCAGGGTTCTTCACGCCCTCCGCTGCGGGATTCTCCGCGCCCTCCGCGGCGGCATCCTCCGCGGAAGTTTCCTCCGCGACGGGTTCCATCGCAGCGGCGTCCGCCGCGGGCTCCGGCGCGGCCTGCGTCCCGGGCGTCCCTTCGGCATACTCTCCGGAGGTCGCGGGCTCCGCCGAAACCTCCAGGGCGGCCGCCTCCGCGGGCACAGCCTCCCAGACCCCTTCGATGGCGTCGTCGAGGGGCTCCGCGTCGTCGTCATCGGGGAGGTCCATCAGGTCGGCCTCCGCCACCTCGGCGTCCACCGCCGCCGTCATGACGACCGGCGCGTCGTCAGCCTCGGCCAGCGCGGGCGAAGCCATCAAAAGCGCCGCCAGCAGCCACGCCGTCAGCCGCTTCAAACAATCCTTTTTCATCACAGTTCTCCCTGCGCCGCCGCGCGCCCCGTCTCCAGCAGCGCGCAAACGCCGTCCAAAAATGCCTCCGATACGCCCTCGCCCGCCGCCGTGCAGCGCGTGACGCCGCCCTCCCAGGCCACGGCCACCCGTATGGCGCCAAATTCCATCCCGGCGATGTCGCCGCACTGGTCCTCCAGCGTCATGCCGTCCAACCGCTCCAAGAGCGCCGCCCCCGCCGCGTCGGACAGCGTCCCGGCGTATTGCGCGCGGCAGACGTCCTCGGGCACGGGCCAGTTCTCGTCGTAGTACACCAGGCCGCGCTCAAAGTCCGCCAGCAGCGATTCCATGGCCGCCCCCTCGGGCTGCAGCACCGCCAGCCGGAGGACCTTCGCCCCCTCGGGCATGGGCAGGGACGGCGCGTCCAGCAGCGCGGCATAGTCTATGGGAATGTCCTCCGACAGGTGCCGCGCGTAGCTCTGAAGCAGGGCGTCGTCGATCATGTCCAGCACCTGGGCGCTGATGGACTTCTCCCTGAGGAACGCCCCGATCTTCTCCCGCATCGCGGCATCCGCCCGGACGCCGGTGCGCTGTATAAAGCTCTCCACCAACACGTCTGCGCCCTCCCCCCGGGCCGCCAGCGGCAGCGCCAGCACGAGCGCGAGCAGTATGATCATCACCTTGCGCATGGCGCGGCCTCCTGTCTTTTAATCAGTAATCTTCCAGTCTCCATTTTACCATACGCTTGTAGTCTTTTTATGGCATTTTTCGGAATAATGCGTAATAATTGGAGGAATAGGCGGACATAAAAAAGGAGCGCCGCGGCGCTCCTTATATAGGATTTATCAGGTTTCCGGCACCAGCAGGCCGTAGCTTCCGTCGTTGCGGCGGTACAGCACGTTCATGGTGTTGTTTTCGGCGTTCATGAACAGGAAGAAGCTGTGGCCCAGCAACTCCATCTGGGTGATGGCGTCGTCCACGTCCATGGGCTTGACGGAGAAGCGCTTGGTGCGCACCACGTCGAAGCTGGCCTCCTCGTACACGGGCTCCACGGGCGCCTCGGCGCGGGCCTCGCGCAGGTGCTTGCCCATCTTGGTGCGGTAGCGGCGAATCTGGCTCTCCAGCTTGTCCACCGCGCGGTCGATGGACAGGTACATATCGTTGGAATCCTCCTCAGCGCGCAGGATCAGGCCGTTGACGCTCATGGTGATTTCGGCGATATTCCTGCCGCCGCGCTGCTGCTTGAAGCGCACGATGGCCTCGGGCTCCTGGCTGAAATAGCGCTCCAGCTTGGACAGCTTTTTCTCCGCACGGTCCTTGAGGCTGTCCGAATAGACATCCTTGCCGGAATACACAAACTTCATATTCATCGCTCCTTTATCTCGGAATGGCGCGGGGGGCGCGCCGCGTGCGCTTCCGCCGCCGACGCCTTAATGTTAATATTCTGCGTCCATCCGGTTTTTCCTGCATGTTCCATAAAATAATTTAAATCTTTGTGAAATCATAAGCGCGCCTTATGTCTTCGGCCGGGAGGCGCGGCGCTTCGTGCCGGCGGACGGCTTGCCCTTTTTCCACTGCCTGGGCACCTCCCGCTCGAAGCGCACGTCGGCGGGGGCGTTCTGGGCGGCGTCCACCAGGAACACGGAGAACTTGCGGATGCCGGACATGAACCGGTTCGACTTGCGCGCGCGCTCGGCCTCGTCCCGCTGGGCGGCCATGTCGGAGAGGAACTTTTCCCACTTGCCGGTGGTGACGGCGGAGGCGATCTGCTCCGGCACCACGGCGATGAGCTGCCGCCCCTTCTCGGTGGACACGATGGTCTTGCCGCGCCTGCGGGCGTAGCCCATCTGGATCAGCCGCTCGATGGTGGCCGCGCGGGTGGCGGGGGTGCCCAGGCCGGAGGACTTCATCTGCTCCCGCAGCACCTCGTCCTCGATGTCCCGGCCCGCGTTCTCCATCAGGTTCAGTATGGAGGCGTCGGTGTGGGGCGCGGGGGGCTTGGTCTTGCAGGCCTTCACCGAGGCCTTCTCCACCGTGCGGGTATCGCCCACCTCCAGCCTCGGCAGCGGCGGCTCCTTATCCTCGCCCTTGTCGGGCTTGTCGTCCCGGTAGAGCGCCTTCCAGCCCTCCACCAAGGGCATCGCGCCGGTGGACTTGAAGTCGTGCTCCCCCACCCGGGTGATGACCTTCGCGGACTCGTACTCGTAGAACGGATAGTGCGCCGCGATCAGCCGCCGGGCGATCATGTCGTACAGCATACGCTCGTCCGGGCTGAGCTTTGCGAGGTCCGCGACCTTCTCCGTGGGCACGATGGCGTGGTGGTCCGATATCTTTGAGTTGTCATAGAACCGCTTCCAGTGCATGCCGAGGTTCATCTCCGGCGCGCCGACGAAGCCCGCGTAGGGCTCGGGCAGCCTTTTCAGCGTCTGGACGATCCTCGGCTTCATGTCGTCGGGCAGGTAGCGGCTGTCGGTGCGGGGATAGGTGACCAGCTTGTGGGTCTCGTAGAGCGCCTGGGCCACCTTGAGCGTCTTGTCTGCGGAGAAGCCCAGCTTCCGGTTGGCCTCCCGCTGCAACGACGTCAGGTCGTACAGCTGGGGCGGGGGCAGCTTCTTGCGCTCCCGGGTGCTCTCGGTCACGGCGCCCGTCCTGCCCGCGACGGCCTTCCTGATCATCTGCGCCGTCGCCTCGTCCGTGCAGCGGGTCTGGTTGGTCTTCGGGTCCACCCAGAGGCCCTCGTAATCGCCGAAGCTGGCCCGGATCTCCCAGTAATCCTGGGGCACGAAGTGCTCGATCTCCATATCCCGCTTCACGATCAGGTTCAGCGTGGGGGTCTGCACCCGCCCGATGGACAGGTGGGCGTTGTAGCGAAGCGAGAAGGCCCGGGAGGCGTTCATGCCCACCAGCCAGTCCGCCTCGGAGCGGCAGCGGGCGCTCTCGTACAGCGAATCGTAGTACGACGCGGGCTTCAGTTCCTCGAAGCCCTGGCGGATGGCGGCGTCGGTCATGGAGGATATCCACAGCCGCTCCACCGGCTTTCGGCAGCCCGCCATCCGGTAGATGTAGCGGAAGATCAGCTCGCCCTCCCGGGCGGAGTCGGTGGCGCAGATGAGCGAGGCGACCTCCTCATCCCCCATCAGCCCCTTGATGACGTTAAACTGGGATTGCGTCCCGGGCAGCACCTTCAGCGGGATGTGGTCCGGCAGCATGGGCAGCTGGGCCATGCTCCACTTCACCCAGGCGGGGTTGGTCTCCCCCGGATCGCACAGCGCAACCAGGTGTCCCACCGCCCAGGTGACGATGTACTGCCCGCCGTACAGATAGCCCTCGCCCCTCGACTTCGCGCCGATCACCCGGGCGATGTCCCGGGCGACGGAGGGTTTTTCGGCGATGATGAGTTTCTTGGACATGTTGAACCTCTCGGATTATTGCCTGTACCGCTTCGGCGTGGTGCCCTTGTACTTGCGGAACTGCTTGATGAAGAAGCTGGAGTCGTTGTAGCCGCAGTGCTGGGCGATCTCGGCCACGGTCATGTCGGTGGCGGTGAGGAAGTGGCTGGCGCACTCGACGCGGTAGTAGTTGACGTAATCGATGGGCGAACGGTGCACGATGGCCCGGAAGAACCGGCAGAAGTACTTGGGCGACAGCCCCGACAGCCGCGCCAGCGCCTCCAGGGTGATGGGCTGGCCGTAGTGGGTCTCGATGTACTCCAGCGCGGGCTTGAGCTGCTCCGCCTTCTGCCGGAAGCGGGGCGCGGCGATGTCCGCGCGGGCGGCGTCGCCCCGGTCCGAAAGCAGGGCAAAAAAGCCGAACAGCGCCCCCATCACGTGCAGCGCGCCTTCCTCGATGCCCGCGGACACGCTGCCGTAGAGGGCGTCGATCGACCCGGTCAGCCGGTCGTCGGCGTGAAGCATCTCCCGGCGCAGGCAGACGCTTCGGCCCAGCACCCGCTTCATGGCCCGCTTGCAGGCGTCCTCGCGGGTCAGAAGCGCCGGGTCGAACACGATGCAGCCGTACTCGCAGCCCTCCGGCTCCCCGCCGTGGAGCACGCCCTCGCCGATCAGCATCACGTCCCCCGCGCGCAGCTCGAGGGACTGGTTGTCCACATACAGCGTCAGGCTCCCCCGCGTCACCCGTATGATCTCCGCCTCCCGGTGCCAGTGCATCGGCATGCGGTAGCGCTCGTGATGCTCGTCCACCGGGTAGTAGGCCAGCGGGAAGTCCCCCGTGCGGTGCTGTATCTGCTCGTTGTAGTCCAGATAGTGCATGCGCTGCTCCTTGACAAAAGCGATGGTCCGCGTTATAATAAAGACGAAGAGCGGGCCGCACACGCGGTTGCTCCTCAAGCTGTTACTGTGTTTGCAGTTTTACACCGCAAAGGCAGCCGTCACTTGGCGGAGTGGCGGCTGTTCTTTGTGCGATGCGTCTCACATATAACGATTGTCACCGTATATTTCCCGATGTGGAATGTGATATACGCATGCATCCACCTCCCTTCGCAGGGATGATGGAGCAACCGCCATGGCGTTTGTGCCCGCTCCCGGTCCCTCGCGGGACACTTTTATTTTATAATAGTACCGCGCCAAAGTCAATGACGCCGCGAATACATAAAAGTGAAAATTCTTTTATTTTTTGCCATTATAGCACAATACAACCGATACAATCAATGGTATAGTAAAGTTGACGGTAAAAACGATATTTGCATTGTCAGAAATGACGGCAATTTTAAGGAGGACTGATTTCTATGGCAAAGAACAGGTATTTGGGCAGCTATCCGGCCATCGGCATCCGCCCGGTCATCGACGGCCGCCGCGGACCGCTGAAGGTACGCGAGAGCCTGGAGGAGCAGACCATGAACATGGCGCGGTCCGCCGCGAAGCTGTTCGAGGAGAACCTGCGCTACACCAACGGCGAGCCCGTGAAGGTGGTCATCGCCGACACCACCATCGGCCGCGTGGCCGAGACCGCCGCCTGCGAGGAGAAGTTCCGCCGCGAGGGCGTGGCCATCACACTGACCGTGACCCCCTGCTGGTGCTACGGCTCCGAGACCATGGACATGGACCGCAACACCATCAAGGCCGTGTGGGGTTTAAACGCCACCGAGCGCCCCGGCGCGGTGTACCTGGCAAGCGTGCTGGCCACCCACGCCCAGAAGGGCCTGCCGGCCTTCGGCATCTACGGCCATGACGTGCAGGACGCCGACGACACTGTGATCCCCGAGGACGTCAGGGAAAAGCTGCTCCGCTTCGGCCGCGCGGCCGTGGCCGTGGCCACCATGCGGGGCAAGAGCTATCTGCAGATCGGCTCCATCTGCATGGGCATCGGCGGCTCCATCATCGACTCCAAGTTCATCGAGGAATACCTGGGCATGCGCGTCGAGTCCGTGGACGAGGTGGAGATCATCCGCCGCATGACCGAGGGCATCTACGACCAGAAGGAGTATGAGAAGCTCAAGGCCTGGGCGGACGTGCACGTCAAGGAGGGCTTCGACAAGAACCCCGAGGCCATGCAGCGCTCCAAGGAGCAGAAGGCCAAGGACTGGGAGTTCACCCTCAAGATGTACCTGATCATCAAGGACCTGATGAACGGCAATCCCAACCTGCCCAAGGGCGCGGAGGAGGAGATGGTGGGCCACAACGCCATCGCCGGCGGCTTCCAGGGCCAGCGCCAGTGGACCGACTTCTATCCGAACTGCGACTTCCCCGAGGCCATGCTGAACACCAGCTTCGACCACAACGGCGCGCGCGAGCCCTACGTGCTGGCCACCGAGAACGACGTGCTCAACGGCCTGGGCATGCTGTTCATGAAGCTGCTCACCAACAAGGCCCAGATGTTCGCCGACGTGCGCACCTTCTGGAGCCCGGCGTCCGTCAAGCGCGTCACCGGCTATGACCTGGAGGGCAAGGCGAAGGAGAACGGCGGCATCATCCACCTGATCAACTCCGGCGCGTGCTGCCTGGACGCCAACGGCCAGGCCAGGGACAAGGACGGCAACCGCGTGATGAAGCCCTGGTACGAGGTCACCGAGGCCGACCAGGAGGCCATCATGGCGCACACCACCTGGAACTACGCCGATCTGGGCTACTTCCGCGGCGGCGGATACTCCAGCCGCTTCGTGACGGACTGCGAGATGCCCGCCACCATGATCCGCTTAAACCTGGTGGACGGCCTGGGCCCGATGCTGCAGATCGCCGAGGGCTGGACGGTCGAGCTGCCCGACGAGGTCAACGACATCCTCTGGAAGCGCACCGACTACACCTGGCCCTGCACCTGGTTCGCCCCCCGCTGCGACGGCAAAGAGGGCAGCCCCTTCAAGACCGCGTATGAGGTCATGGGCAACTGGGGCGCCAACCACGGCGCGATCAGCTACGGCCACATCGGCGCGGACCTGATCACCTTCGCCTCCATGCTGCGCATCCCCGTGGCGATGCACAACGTGCCCGTGGAGAAGATCTACCGCCCCGCGGCCTGGAACGCCTTCGGCATGGACAAGGAGGGCGCCGACTATCGCGCCTGCGCCAACTACGGCCCGTTCTATAAGAAGCGCTGAATATAATTATCCCAACATAGAATCCGCCCCGGCGCGACATTCGTCGCGCCGGGGCGGATTGCGTTTCGCGTCATCAGGCGGCGGCGTTGGCCATCACCTGGGTGAAGTACTCAATCGCGGGGGCCAGCGCAGTCTGCAGGGCTTCGCTGTTCTCCTCGCTGGAGATCTCCTCGATGGGCGCGGTCTCGGCGGGCAGCTCGTAGCCGCCCAGGTCCAGGCTGCCGAGGAACTTCTCGAAGTTGGCGGTCAGGCGGAAGCTGGTGCCGTTGCTGGCGGCGGACACCTCCATGTCGCCCTGGATGGCGCCGTCGGAGCCCGCGGCGGAATGGGTGACGACCTCAAACGCGGCGTCCTCGCCGGCGGCGAAGGAGAGGTCGAGCATGTTCCGGCCGCCGTCCACACCGTAGGCCAGCGTCAGGGCGAAGCTCGAGTCCATACTGCTCTCCATGGTCAGGGCGGCCTTCTGCAGGCCCTCCTCCTGGAACAGGGCGAGATTGAACTTCATCATGCCGGCGATGTCCAGCGTGCCCACCAGGCTCTTGGTGGCGGCCTCGGTCTGGATCTGCAGGTTGGCGACGTTCATCGCCTGTTCGCCGGTGTTCATGTCCACAGCCAGGGTGAGGTCGTCCTGCGCAGAGGTGAGGGTCAGCGTCAGCAGCGCGGCCTCGGCGGTCTGACCGCCGGTCACCGGGTAGATGTCCAGCGTGGTGGTCTGCGCGTCGGCCGTGTTCACGACCTGGCCGGACAGCGCGATGCTCATGCCGGAGGCGCGCACCTGCTCCAGCATCGCCACGGCCTGCTCCATGCCGGGCACGGAGATATCCATGCCCTTCACGGCCTCGAGAATCTGGTCCAGCAGGCTGTCGATGAGCTGGGAGGGCACGGAGAAGGTGGTGATGTCGCCCTCGGTCTGGGCGCCGACCATGCTCACGATGGGCACGAGGTCCAGCTTCGGCAGGCTGCCGACGTCGATCATGGGCAGCTCAAGGCTCAGCAGGGCGGGCAGCATCGGGCGAAGGGAATCGCCCATGCCGGCGGTATCCAGGCCCTGGAGGTTCGGTATGTCGGTCACGTAGGTCTTGTCCAGGCCCTCGATGCCGAAGTGCATCTGGCTGCCCACGACCTTCGCCACGGCCAGCAGCAGGGAGTCGTCGCCGTTGAACGCCTGGGCGACCAGCGCAAGGCCGTCAGAGGTGTCAACGGACAGGTAGGTCTCCAGTCCCTCCAGGTTCACGGCGGTGGTCTCGCCGTTGGTGGTGGTCTCGATGACGATGTTGCTCAGGCAGCACACCAGCGCGGGGTCCGGTTCCCCCTCCGCGAAGGCGGCCACGCTCAAGAGCAGCACGAGGGAGAGCAGCAGGGCAATGATCTTCTTCATCTTTCCATCCTCCTGTTTTCGCGGTCGTTCGACCGGTCTTTGCCATCCTTGTAAACCCCCGCCGAATCTGCTATAATACCTCTTGAAAGGGAGCGTGTTCGATGGAATTTACAAAGATGCACGGTATCGGTAATGATTTTATCATCATAAACGGTTTTCGTCAAGTCCCGGACGACCCCGCGGGCCTTTCGAAGCGGCTGTGCGCCCGGCACTTCGGCGTGGGCGCGGACGGGCTGATACTGGCGCTGCCCTCCGACATCGCCGACGCCCGCATGCGCATCATCAACGCCGACGGCGGCGAGCCCGAGATGTGCGGCAACGGCATCCGCTGTCTGGGCAAGTACCTGTGGGACGCGGGCATCGCGCGCAAAGACCCCATGACCATCGAGACGCTGGCCGGGGTGCTCACGCTGTCGGTGACCCCCGGGGCGGACGGCCTGGCCTGCGCCGTGACGGTGGACATGGGTGTCCCCCGCTTCGCCCCCGCCGAGATCCCCGTGGACGCGCCGGAGAACACCGTGCGCGTGCCGCTGGACGGTGCGGAAGCCCGCTTCTTCTGCGTGTCGATGGGCAATCCCCACGCGGTGACCTTCGACCTCTACCCCGGCGACGACGCCTTCCGCCGCTTCGGCCCCATGATGGAGCGCCACCCGCTGTTCCCCCGGCGCGCCAACATCGAGTTCTGCCGCGTCGACCCCCGGGGCGGCGTGGATGTGCGGGTGTGGGAGCGCGGCGACGGCGAGACGCTCGCCTGCGGCACCGGGGCCTGCGCGGTGGTGGCCGCGGGGGCGTCG
>JAFRFY010000173.1 GCA_017434085.1 Clostridia bacterium | reverse complement strand
TGCTGTGCTGTGAACAGCGTAATCCGGTTACGCATGGCTGTCAAGCCCCTTTTTGGATTTCTGCCAATAAACCGTCGCGGCGTTTTCCTTCATTCAGAGCGCGGACCATCGAAATCAATGATTATACGATGACCCTTTTTATTATCCATGTATTCCCGGCGTTTGTCAAGGGGATGTTCCAGTTTGTCACATCCCTTTTTCTCAGCCCCGTACCGTTGCCGCCGCCGTCCTGACTGTTATATATAAACCCGCCCCGGATCGACCCTTTCGGGCCGGTCCGGGGCGGTGCTATTGGTATTATAATACTCCGCGCAAACGCGCTTTGCCGTTCATCCCGATAATACAAAAAGGCCGCCTTGTTTTGAGGCAGCCTCTTTGCTATTCATTGCCTTAGAAACGATTCTGACGATTCGCTTCGAAGCAGGCGCGGCAGTAGACCGGACGGTCCCCGCGGGGCTGGAACGGCACCTGGGTGGGCTGGCCGCAGCCGTCGCAGATCACGTCGTACATCTGACGCTCGCCGCGGTTGGAGCCGCCGTTGGCAGCGCGACGCGCGGCGCGGCAGGCGGGGCAGCGGCTGGGCTCATTCTGGAAGCCCTTGTCAGCATAGAACTGCTGCTCAGAAGCGGAGAACACGAATTCATTGCCACAATCGCGGCATACCAAGGTCTTGTCTTCGAACATGGAATATACCCTCCTAATTTGTGTGCCCATACGATGTATAAGTCTTTGATGCCGAGTCCTTTCATCGGTAGGGGTCCACCGGAGGGATACGGTTTCGAAGTTCTCTAATCGGGGCTGAAGGTATTATACCACAACCGAACAGTTTTGTACACCCCCTTTGAAGCAAATTTGACACATTTTTTTAACGGCCGGCGAAAAACGCCGATCCAGGTTAAATGTCATTAATTTTGATCGACACCGCGACAAAACGCGAAATATATGTTATAATGAAACGGAGCAAGGGGGAGTATGAATATGAACGACTACATTATCATGACGGATTCGTCCTGCGACCTGCCCGCAAAGCTCGCGGACGAAATGGCGCTCACGGTGCTGCCGCTGTCGGTATACATCGAGGACACCAAGTACGTCAATTATCTCGACGAGCGGGAGATCGCCTTTTCCGAGCTCTACGCCAAGCTGCGCACCAAGTGCCCGGCCAAGACCTCGGCGATCAACATGAACGACTTTTTGACGCCGATGGACGAGATCCTCAGGTCCGGCAGGGACATACTCTACATCGGGTTCTCCTCCGGTTTGAGCGGCACCTACAACGCCGGCGCGGCGGCGGCCCAGGAGATGGCCGAGAAATACCCGGAGCGCAAGGTCTACGCGGTGGACTCGCTGTGCGCCTCCATGGGCCAGGGGCTTCTGGTGTACCACGCCTGGAAGCACAAGCAGGCCGGGGAGAGCATCGAGCAGGTGCGCGACTGGGTGGTGGACAACCGCCTGCACCTGTGCCACTACTTCACCATCGACGACCTGATGTTCCTAAAGCGCGGCGGCCGCGTGTCCGGCGCCACGGCGGTGGTGGGCTCCATGCTGTCCATCAAGCCCATCATGCACGTGGACAACGAGGGGCACCTGATCAAGATCGGCACCGCCCGGGGCCGCAAGGCCTCCATACGCGCCCTGGCCGACGGCGCCGGCAAGCTGGGCATCGACCTCGAAAACCAGGTGATCTTCATCTCCCACGGCGACTGCCTGGAGGAGGCCGAATACCTGGCGGGCATCATGCGCGAGCGCTTCCACGTCAAGGACGTGGTCATCAGCTACGTCGGCCCCGTCATCGGCGCGCACTCGGGCCCCGGCACCATCGCGCTGTTCTTCCTGGGCACCGAACGCTGACACAACGCACCCGCTACGGGCCGGTGGATTCCCATCGGCCCGGTTTTATTACATTATTCCGACCACGGAGGCATACCATGCGCGAGCTGACGCCCATCGCCCGTATCCTAAGCGATTTTCCCGGCAAGTTCGGCATTCCCCGGCAGAGCGGCCTGATCGACGCGCTCAAGGCGACGGTGGTGTTCGAGCCGCCCTTCCGGGATGCCAACGCGCTCAAGGGGCTGGAGGGCTACTCCCACA
Source organism: Clostridia bacterium (assembly GCA_017434085.1). Taxonomy (GTDB): domain Bacteria; phylum Bacillota; class Clostridia; order Christensenellales; family Aristaeellaceae; genus UBA2862. Next base: position 3,080 of record JAFRFY010000173.1, on the reverse strand, counting down.
TCTGGCTGATCTGGCAGTTCTCGGAATCGGTGATGGAGGGCTGGTCCCCCACGGTGAAGCCGCCCCGCCTCGGGGGCAACCGGCGCATGGGGGTGTTCGCCACGCGCTCCCCGTTCCGGCCGAACCCGCTGGGGCTGTCCTGCGTGCGCCTGGAGGGCGTCGATCCCTCCACGCCCCAGGGCCCGGTGCTGCGCGTGGCCGGGGCCGACCTGATGGACGGCACGCCGATCTACGACATCAAGCCCTACCTCCCCCACGCCGACTGCCACCCCGAGGCCACCGGCGGCTTTTCCGGCGAGGTCGTGGACTACGCCGTCGAGGTGGACTTCCCGGAGCCCCTGCTGCAAAGGCTGCCCCCGGACAAGCGCGAGGCCGCCGTGGAAGTGCTCCGGCAGGATCCCCGGCCCGGCTACAAGCGCGGCGACAGCGACCGGCGCTACGGCGTGCCCTTCGCGGGCTACGACCTGCGGTTCACCGTCGAGTGGGGCGTGCTGCGCGTCCTGGAGGTCGTGCTGATCAACGACAAAGGAGAAGAACCATGAAATACGACTATCTGATCGTCGGCGCGGGGCTGTACGGCGCGGTGTTCGCCCGCCAGGCCATGGACGCCGGCAAGAGGGTGCTGGTGATCGATAAGCGCGGCCACGTCGCCGGCAACGTGTACACCGAGGACGTGGAGGGCATCCACGTGCACCGCTACGGCGCCCACATCTTCCACACCAACGACCGCCGGGTGTGGGACTACATCACCCGCTTTGCCGAGTTCAACCGCTTCACCAACAGCCCCGTGGCGAATTACAAGGGCGAGCTGTACTCCCTGCCCTTTAATATGTACACATTCAACCGGATGTGGGGCGTGGTGACCCCGGAGGAAGCCGCCGCGAAGATCGCCGGGCAGCGCCTTGAGATCACCGGCGAACCCCGCAACCTGGAGGAGCAGGCCATCCGCCTGGTGGGCCGGGACATCTACGAAAAGCTGATCAAGGGCTACACCGAAAAGCAGTGGGGCCGGGACTGCCGGGAGCTACCCGCCTTCATCATCAAGCGCCTGCCGGTGCGGCTGACCTTCGACAACAACTATTTCAACGCCCTCTACCAGGGCATCCCCATGGGCGGCTACACCCGCATGGTGGAAAACCTGCTTCACGGCGCGGAGGTCCGGCTGGGCTGCGACTACCTCGCCGACAAGCCCCGCTGGGACGCCCTGGCGGCGCGCGTGGTCTACACCGGGCCCATCGACGCCTACTTCGACTATCGCCTGGGCGCGCTGCAATACCGCTCGGTGCGCTTCGAGACGGAGCTTCTGGACATCCCCAACTTCCAGGGCAACGCCGCCGTGAACTACACTGACCGGGAGACCCCCTGGACCCGCATCATCGAGCACAAGTGGTTCGAGTTCGGCAGGGACGACCGGGGCAGCGACATCCCCGTGACCGTCATCAGCCGGGAGTATTCCTCCGAGTGGAAGCCCGGGGACGAGCCCTACTACCCCGTCAACGATCAAAAGAACGGCGCACTGTATCAGCAGTACAGGGCGCTGGCGGAACGTGAGACGAACGTCATCTTCGGCGGGCGGCTGGGCGAGTACCGCTATTACGACATGGACCAGGTCATCGCCGCCGCGCTGGATCGGTTTGAGGCGGAGTGAGCGGGGAATAACCAAGGTCGTTCCCTCCGGGAAAACGGCATACCCTCCGGGGGCTTGCATTCCCGCACCATTTCGTGTATAATGCCCTTAATGTATTCTTCATCAAATTACAACAGAACGGAATGATATTCTATGGAAACAACGCTGCTCATCATGGCCGCGGGCATCGGCAGCCGCTTCGGCGGGGGCATCAAGCAGCTGGCCGGCGTGGACGACTACGGTCACATCATCATGGACTACTCGGTGCACGACGCCATCGAGGCGGGCTTCAACCGCGTGGTGTTCATCATACGCCGCGACATCGAGGCGGACTTCAAGGCCGCCATCGGCGACCGCATCGAGGCGGTGTGCGCCCGGCTGGGCGTGTCGGTGGGCTACGCATTCCAGGCGCTCGACGACATCCCCGGCGCGCTGCCCGAGGGCCGGACCAAGCCCTGGGGCACGGGCCAGGCGGTGCTGTGCGCCCGGGAGCAGGTGCGCGGACCCTTCGCCGTCATCAACGCCGACGACTACTACGGCAAGCAGGCCTTCGTGAACCTCCACCGCTACCTGCTGGAGCGCCACGGCGACAGCGCCCTGTGCATGGCGGGCTTCATCCTGAGAAACACGCTGTCCGAAAACGGCGGGGTCACCCGGGGCCTGTGCAGGGTGGACGGGCAGGGCTATCTGACCGATGTGGTCGAGACCGCCGACATCATAAAGACCCCCGGCGGCGCGGCGGTGAACGGCGTTGCGACGGACCCGGAGGCCCGGGTGTCGATGAACATGTGGGGCTTCCCCTCCCCCGCCTTCATGGACGTGCTGGAGATCAACTTCCGCCGCTTCTTCGACGAGGCCGTGCCCGGTAACCCGCAGAAGGCCGAGTACCTGCTGCCGGTGCTGATCGGCGCGCTTTTGAAGCGCGGCGAGGTCACCGTGCGGGTGCTGCCTACCGGGGATAAGTGGTACGGCGTCACCTACGCCGAGGACCGCGCCGCCGTCGCCGAGAGCATCAACCGCATGGTGTCCGACGGCATCTACAAGGCCGACCTGTACGGCGATCTGACGAAGTGACTGTCCCAAATCATATATTCATACCATCCAACGTCATGTAGGGGCGCCCAATCAGAATCCATGGTTCTGTCGGGCGCCCCTGCGGTTCTTCAGGCTCCCCTGCGCAGGGGGAGCTGTCAGCGCAGCTGACTGAGGGGGCGCGCATTCCCGCGGACACCATGAATGGCGTCCCTACGGAGGACACGACAGCGGCCATTCCTGTTCCCTGTTCCCCGCGGGCGATGAGGGCATCGCCCCTACGGGACCCGGCCATTCCTGTTCCCTGTTCCCCGCGGGCGATGAGGGCATCGCCCCTACGGGTCCCGGCCATTCCTGTCCCCCGTTCCCCGCGGGCGATGAGGGCATCGCCCCTACGGGACCCGGCCATTCCTGTCCCCCG
>JAFRFY010000172.1 GCA_017434085.1 Clostridia bacterium | reverse complement strand
ACCTGGTGAAGGAGGTCCAGTCCGTCTACCGCAGCCAGGGCGTTGAGATCGCCGACAAGCACATCGAAGTCATCGTGCGCCAGATGCTGCGCAAGGTCAAGGTGGAGGAGGCCAACGACACCGACCTGTTGCCCGGCGCGCTGGTGGACATCTTCCGCTTCGACCAGGCCAACCGCAGGACCCTCGAGGCCGGCGGACGGCCCGCCACCGCCAAGCGCACGCTGCTGGGCATCACCAAGGCCGCGCTGGCCACGGAGTCCTTCCTGTCCGCCGCGTCCTTCCAGGAGACCACCCGCGTGCTCACCGAGGCCGCCATCAAGGGCAAGAACGACCCGCTGCTGGGCCTCAAGGAGAACGTCATCATCGGCAAGCAGATCCCCGCCGGCACCGGCCTCAAGCGCTACGCCAACATCGAGATCCACGAAGCCTATTGATCCAGGCTAACCCCGCCCCGCGCCGTTCAGGCGCGGGGCAATGTTTTTAGAAATTGTTTACAAATTCCACCACGAATGCCGTCGGAACTGCGTTGAAATGACGCGACAATGATGATATAATAATCGTAGCTTTTCGACGAGGATGGAAGCCATGAGAATTCGCAAGATTACGATGATGCTGCTGGCGCTGGTGCTGCTGATCGCGTCCGTGCCGGCGTTTGACTTGCCCGCGCTGGCGGCAAAGATGCCCTACCGCATTTACGTCGATCTGACCAACCAGATCGTGACCATCTACAGCAACGAGACCGACGAGGTGGTGCGGCAGATGCTGTGCTCCTCCGGTGCCAAGGACGCCACCCCCACGGGCACCTTCACCATGCCCGCCAAGGAGCGCGACGAGGAGCGCACGGAGTGGTTCCACTTCAACGCCTTCGGCGGCTACGCCCGCTACGCCTCCCGCATCCACTGGGACGTGATGTTCCACTCCCTTCTGTACAACAAGCCCAAGATGACCGCGCTGGACAAGCAGTCCGTGCTGGACTACGGCAAGGCCGTTTCCCACGGCTGCATCCGCATGCGCTGGCAGGACGCGGAGTTCATCGCCAAAAAATGCCTGCCGGGCACCAAGGTGAAGATCTACAAGAGCGGGGAGGTGGACAACGACCTGCGCACGCTGCTGTTCCAGGCGTCCTACACCAATGAAAACGGCCAGAGCTACAAGGAATACCTGGGCATCCCGGACCAGCCCGGCGTGATGGGCCGCTACTCCGAGGGCGAGGACGTGCGCGATTTGCAGATGCGGCTTCGGGACCTGGGCCTGTACACCGAGGAGATCTCCGGCGTGTACCAGGTGCCCACCGTCACCGCGGTGCGCCAGGCGCAGGCCATGATGGGCATGGAGCAGACCGGCGTGGCCACCCTCGAATTCCAGAAGGCGCTCTACGCCGGGGACGCGCCCTCCGCCATGAACGTGACCATCACCGAGGGCATGAGCGGCCCGCTGGTGCGCTCCCTGCAGGAGAACCTGGCGGCGCTGGAGCTCTACACCGGCGAGATCGACAGCATCTACGACGTGGACGTCATCGAGTCCGTGAAGGTCTTCCAGGGCGCCTACGGCTGCACCGTGGACGGCGTCGCCACCCCCACGCTGCAAAAGGCCATCTACTACGAGGCCGGGCGGCTCAAGAAGCTGTTTGAATCCGAGGGCGGCTACAGCCTGCAGAAGGTGGACGAGGAGATCTACATGGGCACCATCAACTGCGAGCTGGGCGTGCGGCTGCGCGAGGAGGCCTCCACCACCAGCGACAAGAAGGGGCTTCTGCGGCTGGGCGACGTGGTGGTCGCCATCGAGCGCGTGGGCGACTGGTCCCGGGTCCAGAAGGGCAAGAACAGCGGCTACGTGATGAACAAGTACGTGGACTTCTACCCCCAGACCATATCGTCGCTCAAGTACGTGTCCCAGTCCGGCTTGAGCGAGTACACCATCGGCTACACCGCCCAGGACTACCTGTCCGGCGCGGACCGCCCGGCGGACATCTTCCTGGACTACCTCACCTCTGGCGGGTCGCTGGACAACTACGACAACCTCGTGGAATACGCCACCGTCAGCACCGACAGCGACGACGTGACGCTGAACCTGCGCGAATCCCCCAACACCGAGAGCGCCATACTGGACGTATTGAAAAACGGCGCGCAGGTCAGGGTGCTCACCCACTCCGAGGAATGGTCCCAGGTGTCGTATGACGGCGCCACTGGCTACCTGCTCAACCGCTACCTGGAGTTCTGGACCGGCGGGGAGGACGCCCTCCAGGAGAAGGAGGAGGAGGACGAGCCCGTGATCGTCGAGGAGGTCGACCAGATCGAGCACGCCGTGGTGGACTGCGACAGCGCCAAGAAGGCCGCCGTGTACGCGGAGGATTCCGCCGACGCCAAGGTGCTGGGCGGCCTCGCCAACGGCACGAAGGTGGACGTGCTGCAGACCCGCGACGGCTGGAGCCGCATCAGCCTCCAGGGCCACGAGGGCTACATGCGCGAGCAGGACCTCAAGTTCCTGGTCGAGGGCGTCGAAGCCTGAAACACATAACGCGACATCCGCCCCGCTCTCGGGTTTGAGCGGGGCGGATGTCGTCAAAATATGCTCTGCACTCTGAAAAGGAGGTTCCCATGCCCAACTTTGCGAACATGACTTTGAACGAACTGATTCGCCCCGAGGGGCACCGCTGCGCCTGCGGCAAGGTGCACGTGTGCGCGCTGAAATACCTGAACATCGGCCGGGGCATACTGGCCGAGGTGCCGAAGATGCTCGATGCCATGGGCGTACACCGGCCCTTCGTGGTGTGCGACGAAAACACCTGGCGCGTGGCCGGGGCGCGGGTGGCCGAGATCCTGACGACGGCGGGCATCGACCACCGGCTGTACGTGATCCCCTGCCTCCACGCCGAGCGCATCGCCCCGGCAGAGTGGGAGGTCGGCAGCGTCATCATGCACTTCGACCCCGCCTGCGACGTGTTCCTGGCCGTGGGCAGCGGCGTGATCAACGACATCTGCAAGGTCGCGGCCAAGGCCACCGGGCGGCCCAGCGCCGTGGTGGGCACCGCGCCCTCCATGGACGGCTACGCCTCCAACAACGCCGCCATGGAGATGAACGACGTGAAGGTATCTCTGTACACCCACGTGCCCGAGGGCATACTGCTGGACACCGACATACTCGCCCAGGCCCCCATGCGCATGCTGTGGGCGGGTCTTGGCGACATGGTGGCCAAGTACATCGCCGTGTGCGAGTGGCGCATCTCCCACCTCGTCATCGACGAATACTACTGCGAGGACGTGGCCGGGCTCATGCGCGCGGCGCTTCAAAAGATCATGGCCGCGTCCGACAAAATCACCCGGCGCGACCCGGACGCCATCGGCTCCATCGCCGAAGGGCTGGTGCTGGCGGGCATCGGCATGGCCTTCGCGGGGATCTCCCGCCCCGCCTCGGGCCTGGAGCATTATTTCAGCCACATGTGGGAGATGATGGCCCTGGAGCGCGGCCTGCCCTACGACCTGCACGGCATACAGGTGGGCGTGGGCACGATACTGACCATGAAGATCTACGAAAAGCTGGCTGCGGTGACCCCCGACCGGGCGAAGGCCGAGGCCCATATGCGCGCCTTTGACCGCGGCGAATGGGAGGCGCAGGTGCGGCGGATATTCGGCAGGACCGCCGACCAGATCATCGCCATTGAGGACCGGGTGCACAAGAACGACCCCGCCGCCCACGCCAGGCGGCTCGACAACATCATCGCCCACTGGGACGACATCCGCGCCATCATCCGCGAGGAGCTGCCCGACTACCGCTGGCTCTACGACGCCATGGCCGCCACCGGCATGCCCATGACCCCGGCGGACATCGGCGTGCCCGAAAAAGACGTGATCGACGCCTACATCGGCTCGCGGGACATCCGGGACAAATACCTGTGCTGCTCGCTGATCTGGGATCTGGGGCTGACGGAGGATTTCGTGAAGCTGCTGGAGGCGCGAAACGCATGAAGCGCTATATGATACGCCCCTTTTCGGACTGGGACCACGTGGAACGGCTGGAGATCGCCGAGCGGCTGTGGACGCCGGACGCGGACGTGGCCGCCTGGGGGCAGATCGCCCGGACGGAGGACGGCCTGCGGGTCCGGCTGACCGCCCGGGAGGCGCACATCCGCGCCGTGGAGACCGGGCCGCTGGGCCATCCCTGGGAGGACAGCTGCCTGGAGTTCTTCTTCGCCCCCGTGCCGGGGGATCCGCGCTACGTCAACATAGAGTTCAACCCCAACGCCTGCGTTTGCGTCGGCCTCGGCGACGGCGCCTTCCGCACCCGGCTGCTACCGGAGCAGGACTGGCTTGCGCCCCGGACCTTCGCCACCCCCGACGGCTGGGGCGTGGAGTACCGCGTGCCATACGCCTTCATCCGCACGCTGTTCCCCGGCTTTGAACCCGTTACCGGCGGCGTCATCCGCGCCAACTGCTATAAGTGCAGCGACAAGACCCCCCGCCCTCACTTCCTCGCCTGGAACCCCGTGACCTCGAAAACCCCCAACTTCCATCGTCCGCAGGACTTCGGGGAGATGGAGTTTTCATACTAATTTCAGTCTAAAAGTTAGACAGACTGCGAGGGGATTTTTTGTCATGGCAAGGCGGAGGTCCGCAGGCTTGCTGGCGGCAAGTCAAGGGCCGACAACGAAGCCATGGCGGAAAAGCCACCGCAGGATGGTTGATT
>JAFRFY010000171.1 GCA_017434085.1 Clostridia bacterium | reverse complement strand
TTGAGATGGTCATGCCCGGCGACCACATCGACATGGAAGTGACGCTGATCACCCCCATCGCCTGCGAGGAAGGCCTGCGCTTCGCTATCCGCGAGGGCGGCCGCACCGTGGGCTCCGGCGTCGTCACCAAGATCCTGGAGGTTTAATCGCCATATAATGGCACCCGGCTCATTGCGAGCCGGGTGCCTCGTTGTATTATCCTGACAGGGGGGTGAATGTCCCATGCGCAAGGGGCTTTTCGGGGGCGCGATGCTGCGGTTTTGCGGCGGGGTGGTCCTGCTGGGGCTGTTGCTGTTTGTACCGGCGGGGACCCTCGACTGGTGGCAGGCCTGGCTGCTGATGGGCGTGCTGTTCGTGCCCATGTTCTTCGCGGGGCTGATGATGCTGTGGCGCGCCCCGGCGCTTCTGCGCCGCCGGCTCAGCGCCCGGGAGGCGGAGCCGGAGCAGCGCCGGGTGATACGCTCCAGCGGGCTCATGTTCCTCACGGCCTTCGTGCTGGCGGGGCTCAACCGGCGGTTTGGCTGGCTCACGCTGCCGGGCGCCGTGACCTGGGTCGCCGCGGCGGCGTTTCTGCTGGGCTACCTGCTCTACGCCGAGGTGCTCCGGGAGAACGCCTGGCTCTCCAGGACGGTGGAGGTGCAGGACGGCCAGCGGGTGGTGGACACGGGGCTCTACGGCGTCGTCCGGCACCCGATGTACATGGCCACGCTGCTGCTGTTTCTGTCGATGCCGCTGATACTGGGCTCACTGCCCTCCTTCGCCGTGATGCTGTTCTACCTGCCCATACTCCGCCGCAGGATACTCAACGAGGAGGCGGTGCTCTCGGAGGGGCTTGAGGGCTATGCCGACTACATGAAGCGGGTGCGCTACAGGCTCATCCCATACATCTGGTAGAGGCCGCCTACTTCATGGTCACCACGGTCACGCCGTCCTCGCCCTCGCCGTAGCGCCCCAGCCGGAACTCCTTGACGGCGGGGTTCTTTTTGAGCGCGGCCTGTATGCCGCTTCGGAGGGTGCCGGTGCCCTTGCCGTGGATGATGTACACCTGCCGGAGCTTGTTGAGCATGGCCCCGTCCAGGAACATGTCCACGGCCAGCAGGGCCTCCTCCAGAGACATGCCGCGCACGTCGCACTCGGTCTCCACCGCGCGGGCGGACACGTTCACCCGCGCGCCGCCGCCGCTGCCCTTACCCGCGGGCTGGCGGCCCTTTTTTTCGGGCTTGTCGGGCTTGGCGACGCGCATGTCGGCGAGGTTGGCCTTGAGCTTCAGCGCCCCCGCCTGCACGGTGCACTCGCCCCGGGCGTCCGGCGCGGTGAGCACCGTGGCCTTGGCGTTGAGGTTCACCAGTAGCACGGTGTCGCCGGGCTTGGCGGAGGTCACCGGCCCGTCCTCCTCGCCGGGGACGATGGCCTCGGTGTTGTCGTCGATGGCATTTTGGAGCTTTGCGCGCAGGTTGTGAAGCTCGTGGTCCTTGACCCCCGTGTTGCGCTGCTTTTTTAAGTCGGCGATGATCTGCTCGGACTCCCGCTGGGCCTTTTGAAGCACCCGTCGCGCCTCGTCCTTGGCCTTGCGAAGCTCGGTCTCCCGCCGCGCGGCCAATTCCTTTTGCAGCTTCTCGGCCTCGTCCCGGAGCTTCGTGGTCTCCCGGTGCGCCTCCTCGGCCAGCGCGCGCTCCTTCTCGGCGATCTGGCGATGGTACTCGGCGTTGGCGATGACGTCCTCAAACCGCACGGCGTCCTTGCTGAGCCGCTTCGAGGCGTCCTCGATCAAAAACTCCGGAAGCCCCAGCTTGCGGGAAATTTCAAAGGCGTTGGACTTGCCCGGCACGCCGATGGACAGCCGGTAGGTGGGCCGCAGGGTCTCCACGTTGAACTCCACCGAGGCGTTCTCCACCCCGGGGGTACCCAGGGCGAAGGCCTTCAACTCGCTGTAATGGGTGGTGGCCATGGTGGTGACCTTCATATTGAGCAGGTGGTTGAGTATCGCCATCGCCAGCGCCGCGCCCTCGGTGGGGTCGGTGCCCGCGCCCAGCTCGTCGAACAGCACCAGCGACTGGGGTGTGACGCTGTTTAGTATCTCCACGATGTTGGTCATGTGGGAGGAGAAGGTGGACAGCGACTGCTCGATGGACTGCTCGTCGCCGATGTCGGCGAAGACCTCGTCGAATATGGCCAGCTCCGAGCCGTAGGCGGCGGGGATCTGCAATCCCGCCTGCGCCATCAGCGACAGAAGCCCCACGGTCTTGAGGGTCACGGTCTTGCCGCCGGTGTTGGGGCCGGTGATCACCAGGGCGGTGAAATCCTCGCCCAGCCACAGCGTGGAGGGCACGACCTTTTCCGGGTCGATCAGCGGGTGCCGCGCCTGGATGAGCCGCACGTGCCCTGTCGTGTTCAGCTTCGGCGGCACGGCGCACATCTGACGGCCCAGCGCCGCCTTGGCGAAGATCACGTCCAGCGCCGAGAGCAGCTCGTGGTTGTGGGCGATCAGCTCCGCGTCCGGCGCGATGCGGTCCGAGAACTCGCCGAGTATGCGCTCGATCTCGTTGTGCTCCTTGACGGTCCACTGTTTGAGTTCGTTGCCCGCCTCCACCACGGCCATGGGCTCTATGAACAGCGTGGAGCCGGTGCCCGACTGGTCGTGCACGATACCCGGCACATTGCTGCGGCACTCCGCCTTCACCGGCACCACGTAGCGCCCGTTGCGCATGGTGACGATGGCGTCCATCAGGTATTTCTGCATGGTGGAGGAGCGTATGATGCCGTTGAGCTTCTCCCGCACGCGCTCGTTCAGCACCCGCATCTGGCGGCGGATGTTGGCAAGCTCCGGGCTTGCGTGGTCGCTGATCTCCTCCTCGGAGATGATGGCGTCGAAGATCTCCTCCTCCAGCGCGCGGTTGGTCATCAGGCGGGAGCCCATCTCCGTGAGGTTCGGGGTGTCCTCCCGGTCGGTGACCAGCGCGCCGCGCACGATCCGCGCCGCCTTCAGGGCGTCCGCGACTTGCAAAAGCGCCTTGGGCGACAGCGTGCCCCCCGCCTTCGCCAGCTTCAAATACTGCCGCACGTCGGTGAAATGGGCCATGGGGTTGCCGCCGCAGTAGGCGAATATCGAGGAGGCCTCCTCGGTCTGCGCCTGGGCGCGATACACCTCGCCCGGGTCGCCGGAGGGCGTGAGCGCCCGCGCCGCGATCTGGCCCGGCTCGGTGGTGCACAGCGCCGCGAGCATGTCCAGTATCTTGTTGAATTCCAGTACGCGAAGATTGCGTTCGTTCATTTATTCCACCCCTCTGAAAAAATGTCCCGCGGTGGTGTCCATGGATTCGATGGCGGCCCACTCCGGCAGGGCCTTGAAGTCCGCGCCGTGAAGCGCCGCGCGGAAGACCCTTACGACGGCCTCCACCGGCTCCTCCGGCCGCAACATTAGCCGCCAGCCGGAGGCCTTGGGCAGCCTGTCCAGCTTCTTTAAAGGCATCAGCGGCACGCAGTTCAGCACCTGCACCACGCAGCCGCCGGGCATCGCCAGCCGGTGAAGCGGGAACGCGGCGTTCTTGCGGTCGGTCAGCGCCCTGCCGTTTAAACGCTCCCCGGGCGCGCAGGCGTCGCAGTGCCGACAGTCCGCGTGCGCTCCCGCCATGCCCCGGACCGCCCGGAGCGGACAGTGCCTTAAGTGCATCAGCGGCAGCCGCCCCCACACGATCAGGTTCGTCCGGCCCCGAAGCTGCCCGATCTGCCGGGCGGTCAGCTCCACCGAGGGCGTCGCGGTAAAGACGCCCCAGTCCATAAGCTGCTTCACCGTCAGGTCGTTTGTAACGTTGAGCATGAAGTCCCCGGCGATGGTCCCCGGCCACTTTAGCCCGAGCTGGGCGACGTTGGACAGGAAGGTCTCCGCGATCCTGTCCGCGTTTTCGCTGGCCCAGGCGTTCAGCCGGTCCAGCGCCGCCTCCGTCAGCACCGCGGGCACGGCCAGCGCGAAGCGCTCCGGCAGGCCGTCCGCGGACAGTTTCCGCAGGTCGTCCGGGCTGTAAACCGCGACGTCCGCGCCGCATTCGAGGGCCCTTTTCAGCACCCCCGGGTCGCCGGACTGGGCGTACAGCAGGGGCTTCGCGGCATTTTCGGCGGGAATGTCGACCGTCGGCGCGGGCAGGGCGCGCCGGTTTACCGCCGTGCGCGCGGCGGTGAGGGCGTCCAGCGCGTCGCGGCGCAGGGCGTTGAGCGCCGAGGCCGGGGCGAAGGCGTTCGCGTCCGCGTCGAAATCAATTTGCTTAAGGGCGTGGGGCGTGCCGCCGGTCTTTTGAAGCTGACGCGCCCGGGGCGTGATCGCGCGGAACGTGGAGGCGCTTTCGCTTGAGAACGTCCGGCTGACGGGCATAGAGGGCGAGCCGGTGGACGCGTCGGGCGTCGGGACGCTCTCAGTGTTAAGATAACATGGCGGGATGCATAAT
>JAFRFY010000170.1 GCA_017434085.1 Clostridia bacterium | reverse complement strand
GCAATTACGGCGTCTTTGCCTGCATTTCTGCGTTGATTTCCCTTGACTTGCCGCCAGCAAGTCTGCGGAAAATCGCCTTGAAATGCAGGCAAATCCACTCGAAATTGCATCTCCCTGCATTTAGAAACACACTCTAGGAATGAGGAATGAGGAATTTTTGAATGCCGGAAACACATCTTTGGGATGAACCGCTTGCCATTCAATTCCTAACTCCTAATTCCTAATTCCTAATTAACAAAAAGGGTCGGCTCACCGCCTCCCCCTCCTGCGTACGATCTCCATAACCACCAGCGCGACGCCGGCCATCAGCGCCAGCGTGAACAGCAGGCCCTGTATGGTGAATCTGCCGCGGGTGCGGATCATGTACATCATGTTGATGAACAGCGCGACGTCGATGCCGATCACAATCAGCGCCCGGTTGCCGTCGGCGATCAGCCGGCTCACGGGCCGCGCCCTGACCACGAAGGGCAAAAACACCACGGCCAGCCCGAACAGCGTGGCGCTTGAGGCGATGCCGAACCAGTCCCCCCGGGTGTACAGGCACACCACGCCCAGCAGCACCATGAGGCTGGCGCAGAAGGCGCAGAACGTCCAAAACAGCTTATCCTCGGTCACCACCAGGGGCACGACGATCAGCGAGGCGGCCACCGCCAGCGCCGCCAGCACCACGTAGTACCAGCCCAGCGCCAAACCGGAGATCATGTTGACGGCCAGCAGCGCCAGTATCGGTATCATGAACGCGCCCGACACGGCGGACCCCACCGCGGCGGAGCGGCGCTTGAAGCGCTTCGCCCCGTATTCGATCACGGCGCTCTTCTCGCGCTTCAGGTCGCTCTCCAGCTCGCTCTCCTTCAGTTTATTCAGATATTCCCTGCATTCGGGGCAGCCCGACAGGTGCTCCTCGATGATCTCACGGCTGGCGTCGCTCACCACCTCGTCGGCGTACAGCGGCAGCAGGTCCCGAATGATATCGCACTCCTTGCTCATGCGTTCTCCATCCTTTCCTTGAGCTTCATGCGGGCGCGATGAAACGTGACGCGCGCCCAGTTTTCCGTGCGGGCGAATATGGTGCCGATCTGCTGGAAGCTCAACTCGCCGAACACCCGAAGCTCGAACACCTCGCGGTAGGGCTCCTCCATGGCGTGCAGCGCCATGTGCACCCGGAAGGAATCCTCCCGCTCCGTTACCGCCTGCTCCACGCCCGGCTGGGGCGCCGCGGCGTCCTCCGGCAGCGCGCCGAAGCGGCTCTGGCGGCGCTTCTCGTCGTTAAACAGGTTCTTGGCGATGGCGCACAGCCAGGTGACCTCGTCGGATTCGCCCCGGAAGTCGTTCAGCCGGGAGAAGGCGCGAAAGAAGGTCTCCTGGGTGATCTCCTCGGCCAGGTGTCGGTCCCGGGCGAGCGTCATGGCGTAGGAGAATACCCGCATGTAACAGGCGTCGTACAGCTTCTCATAAGCCGCGTTGTCCACGTCTCATCACCTCCCTTCGCCCGTTTTTCGTGGATTGGACGGAGCAATGCCGCTTTCGTTACAGCTTCATATCGATTTAACATTGCTGTTTATAAACACACCGCAGGGAGGCCGGGGCTTCCCTGCGGTGTGTCTGCAATCCTGTATCGATATTACCGGGTGATGATCTCGCAGGGCACGTTCAATATCTTGGCCACCTTGAGGATGGTGTCGATGTGCCTGCCGGTGCCCGCGGCGAAGTGGTGGGTCGGGCCGGCCTCGGACCACCTGTTCACGAACTCCCGCGCGCCGCAGGTGAAGCGGGTGCGCATGTTGGTGTCGCCGATGGAGAGTATCTTGCCCGGCTCGTTGACGCCCTCGGCCACCACGAACTTGAAGTTGCCGTCGCCGTCCTGGGTGATGGCCAGGTAGGTGATGGGGCCGTCGCCCGGGTAGAACTGGGTGAGGTAGCCGCCGCCGGTCTTGCCGTGGAACACCTTGACGATCTTCATGGTGGGCTTGCGCTTCTGGGAGATGGCCGCGTCGCCGGAGCCGGAGTGGCCGATGATGGCGATGTCGTCGTTGAAGTCGATGGAGTACATCTCCGCCAGCTGGCCGGTGCCGCAGATGGTCTTCATGATGGACATGGCCATGGCCACCTTCATGTCGCCCTCCACGGCGCAGGCGGTGCCCTGCTTGATGAGCATGGAGAACGCGGGGATCAGCATGGAGTCCAGTACGCCCGCCTTGCCCTGGGCAAAGCCGTCGTAGTGGGAGGCGATCAGGCCCAGCTTCTCGTCCTTGACCCACTGCTCGAAGGCCACGACGTACTTCGCCATCTCCCAGACCTCCTCGATGCTGCCGCCGCCCTCGATGTCGAAGGTGTCGAGGATATCCTGGGCCTTGGCGCGGATGGCGGCCTCGTCGGTGATGTCGTCGGCGATGGCCCACATCTTCTCCCAGTCGAACTGCTTGGTGTAGAGGAACATGCGGCGGTAGAGGTTGGTCTCGTCGATGTACAGGTCCATCATGCCGGGGTAGGGCCGGCCGATCTGGGCGATGTTGGTGTCGCGGAAGCGGCGGCGCACCTGCGCGGCGCGGCACCAGTCCTCAATCTCGCGCTGCACGCCCTCGTCGCCGCCCTCGACCACGCCGGTGATCACCGCGTGGCGCTTGCCGAAGCGGTTCAAATCCGCCACGGCCTCGCCCACCGCGCCGCAGGCGTAGCCCTCGCCCAGCCAGGAGGCGATGTCGGTGTGGTCGTAGTCCAGCGCCTTGAGCTTCTGCACGTTCACCACGACGACCGGCACGTCCAGGTCGCGTATGGCGGGCAGCACGTTGTAGCTGGTGGCGTAGGTCAGCATTTGCAGGATCACCAGGTCCACGTCCGCGGCGCGGAACTTGTCGCCCGCCGCCTGGGACTGCTCCTTGGTGGTGATCAGGCCGCCGTCGATGATCTCCACCGTGTCCGGCAGCGTCCTTTTGAACGCCGCGTACTGGGCCTCAAACTCCGGCACCAGCGAGGGGAACTGGGGCAGGTACGCCCCCAGCGCGATGGAGAATACGCCGACTCTTGCCTTGGTATTGACTAACATGGTGTGTGCCTCCTTTGGAATGGTGATTTATTGCAAATTATCATAAAGCCGCTACGGCTGTTCTCCGATATAGGCGAGGATGCCCCCGTCCACGTAGAGTATGTGGCCGTTGACGAAGTTGGAGGCGTCCGAGGCCAGGAACACCGCCGGGCCCATCAGGTCCGCCGTGGTGCCCCAGCGCCCCGCGGGCGTCTTGGACACGATGAAGCGGTCGAAGGCGTTGGGACTGCCGTCCGGCAGGGGCTGCCGGAGCGGCGCGAGAAAGGGCGTCTCGATGTAGCCGGGGCCCAGGCCGTTGCACTGTATGTTGTGTTCGCCGTACTCGGCGCAGATGTTGCGCGTCAGCATCTTGAGCCCGCCCTTGGCGGCGGCGTAGGCGGCAAGCGTCTCCCGGCCCAGCTCGCTCATCATCGAGCAGATGTTGATGATTTTGCCGTGGCCCTTGCGGATCATGGACGGTATCACCGCCTTCGCGCAGATGAAGGGGGCGATGAGGTCCACGTCGATGACGCGCCGAAAATCCTCGGCGTCCATGTCGCACATCGGCACCCGTATGTTGATGCCCGCGTTGTTGACCAGTATGTCGATTAAGCCGTGCTCCGCCTCGACGCGCTTGACCAGCGCCGCGACGGCGGCCTCGTCGGACACATCGCAGATGTAGCCCGCGGCGTCGATACCCAGCGCGGCAAATTCATTGAGCGCGGCGTCCAGCCGCTTCGGGTCGCGGCAGTTGAACACCGCCTTCGCGCCCGCCGCCGAGAGCGCGCGGCAGATGCCGAAGCCTATGCCGGAGGCGCCGCCGGTCACCCAGGCCAGCTTGCCCTCGAGGCTGAAGCGCTCGGTAAAATCGTGCATTTCGGGAGCTCCTCCTGATATTCTTTTGAAGTGCGGTCAGCCGCGGGACGCCGCAGACGGGCGTCCCGCGGCCGCCGGGCGCTTACGCCTCGGGCGCCTTGCGCTGCTGGGCCTCCAGCTGTTCCTCGGCCTTGAAGATATAGCCGCACTCGCAGGCGGTGTCCTCGATGACACGCCCCCGTCGCGTAAACACCTCTACGCTCTCGCCGCAGGAGGGGCACACGCGCTCCTCAAGTACCGGCGTCTTGTGCTTGGATTCGCAGCCGTCCATAATCGCCATGGTGGGGGACCTCCTTTCATTTAACCTTGCCGTTACCATTCTATCATGACATGGCGGCTGGGTCAAGGGGGCGGGAGAGGCAATTCCGGCCTACCCTTGACATCAATTTTGCACACAACTATAATATAAGTGGTATTATATAAACGGGAGGGACAGATCATGAAAAAGATGCTCGCATTGATGATGACGCTGACGCTCCTGCTCGGCGCGGCGGGGGCGGCGGCGGAGCAAACGGAGCTCGTCGTGTTCGCCGCGGCGTCCATGACGGAAACGCTCAATGAGATAAAGGCGCTGTACAAGGAAGTCGCCCCGGAGGTCGAGCTGGTCTTCAACTTCGATTCCTCGGGCACCCTCAAGACGCAGATCGAGGAGGGCGCGGCGTGCGACGTGTTCATCTCCGCCGCCCCGAAGCAGATGAACCAGCTGGACGCCGGGGCGAACCCGGACGGGCTGGACTTCGTCTTGCAGGGCACGCGCGTCGACCTGCTGGAGAACAAGGTGGCGCTGGCCGTGCCGGAGGGCAATCCCGCGGGGATTGAATCCTACGACGACCTGGCCGCCCGCCTCGTAACGGGCGACGTGCTGCTGGCCATGGGCAATTCGGACGTGCCCGTGGGGCAGTACACGCAGAAGATACTGGACTACTATCATCTGAATGAGGACGACCTGGCCGCCGCCGGCGTCGTCACCTACGGTTCGAACGTCAAGGAGGTGACGTCGCAGGTGGCCGAGGCCGCGGTGGACTGCGGCGTGATCTACGCCACCGACGCCTTCTCCGCGGGCCTGACCGTCGTGGACACCGCCACCGCCGACATGTGCGGGCGGGTGATCTACCCCGCCGCGGTGCTGAACATCACCCGGAATGAGGCTGCCGCGCGGGCGTTCCTCGACTACCTGACCGGCCCCGAAGCCTCGGCGGTGTTTGAGGCGGTGGGGTTCAGCCCGCTGTCGAAATGATGTGCCGTTGATTGATGAAAGGAACATTGCCATGAAGAAGATACCGGTCGAGCAGGCCGTGGGCATGACCCTCTGCCACGACATCACGGCCATGCGGGACGGCTTCAAGGGCGCGGCGTTTCGCCGGGGCCACGTGATCGAAGCCGGGGACATCGAAAAACTGAAGGACCTCGGCAAGAAAACGGTGTTCGTCT
Source organism: Clostridia bacterium (assembly GCA_017434085.1). Lineage (GTDB taxonomy): Bacteria > Bacillota > Clostridia > Christensenellales > Aristaeellaceae > UBA2862. The sequence goes on along the minus strand of JAFRFY010000170.1, from coordinate 24,145 downwards.
GGGAGGAAAACGCGGGCGAGCTGCACGAGGAGGACTGCGCGCTGCGCATGGCGGCCATGGCCCCGGTGGAAGGCGCGCACTACACGGGCCCGTCCGAGGGCAAGGTGGTGTTGACGGCGGACGCCGAGGGCATGCTCCGGGTGGACGCGGACCTGCTCAGGCAGATAAACGGCTTAGGCGACATCACGATATCCGCGCTGCCGGACCACTATCCCGTGAAGCCGGGCATGCGTCTGGCCAGCATGCGCATCGTGCCGCTGGTGACGCAGGAGGCGCAGATCATCCGCGCCGAGGAACTCTGCCGGGCGCGCCCGCTACTTCGGCTGCTGCCCTACAAGCCGCGGCGGGCGGGGGTGATCGTCACCGGCTCCGAGGTCTACACCGGGCGCATCAAGGACAAGTTCGAGCCGGTGGTGCGCCGCAAGCTGGCGGCCTACCCGGGGGAGATACTGGGCGCCACGCTCTGCGACGACGACGCGGACATGATCGCCTCAGCCGCCCGGGCGTTTCTCGATCGGGGCGCGGACTTTCTGATCTTCACCGGCGGCATGTCCGTGGACCCCGACGACGTGACCCCCACGGCCATACGGCATTTGGGGGCCCGGGTGGTCAGCCACGGCGTGCCCGCCCAGCCGGGCAACATGACGCTGGTCGCCTATCTGGGCGACATCCCGGCGCTGGGCGTGCCCGGGGCGGCCATCGCGCTGCCCACGACCATCTTCGACGTGCTGCTGCCCGCGATCTACGCCGGGGAGGTCATCACGAAGGACGATCTCATCCGCCTGGGCGACGGCGGCCTGTGCCAGCTGTGCGCCGCGTGCCACTATCCGAACTGCACCTTCGGGCGGTACTGAATTTTGGAGGAAACCGGCATGAAGGACGGCTTTGGCCGCGAGATCACCTACCTGCGCATGTCCGTCACGGAGCTTTGCAACCTGCGCTGCCGCTACTGCATGCCGGCGGAGGGGGTGCGCAAGCGCCGCCACGGGGAGATGCTCACGCAGGAGGACATGCTGCGCGCCGTGGGCGTGGCGGCGGAGCTGGGCATCCGCAAGCTGCGCGTCACGGGGGGCGAGCCGCTGGTGAAGAGGAACATCGTGGCCATCTGCGAAGGCGCGGCACAGACGCCGGGCATCGAGGAGATCGGCCTCACCACCAACGGCACGCTGCTGCCCGCACTGGCAAAGCCGTTGAAGGCGGCGGGGATCTCCCGGCTGAACATCAGCATTGACACCCTCGACGAAAAGAAGTACGCCTGGATGACCCGCCTCGGGTCGCTGGATCAGGCCATAAGGGGCATCGAGGCGGCGCTGGAGGCGGGGTTTGCGCGCGTGAAGCTCAACGCCGTGCTGATCGGCGGCTTCAACGACGACGAGATCCGCCCGCTGGCTCAGCTCTCCGCGCGCTGGCCGGTGGACGTGCGGTTCATCGAGCTCATGCCGATGCCGGGCGGTATGGACTTCGGCCCCCAGGCCTACATCCCCTGCGACCGGGTCATTGAGGCCCTGCCGGAGCTCGAGCCCGTCCCAGGCGGCGACGGCGTGGCGCGGCTGTACCGGCTGCCGAACGCCCGGGGGCGCGTCGGGCTGATCTCCCCGCTGAGCGACAATTTCTGCGGCTGGTGCAACCGCCTGCGGCTCACGGCGGACGGCAGGGTCAAGCCCTGCCTGCATTCCCCGGCGGAGTTCTCGATCGTGGGGCTGGACCGGGAGGGCATGCGGCGGCAGTTCCTCGCGGCCTGCGCCGCCAAGCCGGAGCAGCACCCGCTGCTGTCCTGCGCGCACAGGAGCGCGGCGAACCGGAGCATGAACCGCATCGGGGGATGATTATTCAGATGAACGATTTTACGCATTTTGACGGCGCGGGCCGCGCGCGCATGGTGGACGTGGGGCAAAAGGACGCCTCGTCCCGCAGGGCGGTGGCGGCGGGCCGCGTGCTCATAAACCGGGCGACGTTTGAACTGATCCGCGGCGGCGGCGCGAAGAAGGGCGACGTGCTGACGGTGGCGCAGATCGCCGGCATCATGGGCGCGAAGCGCACGCCGGAGCTCATCCCCATGTGCCATCCGGTCATGCTCGACGGCGTGGAGCTGTCGCTTTCACTGGACGAGGCGCGGCTGTCGGTGGAGATCACCGCCGCGGTCCGCACGGAGGGGAAGACCGGCGTGGAGATGGAGGCGCTGACCGCCGTGTCCGTCGCCGCGCTGACGGTGTACGACATGTGCAAGGCGGTGCAGCGGGACATGGTGATCGCCGACATACGGCTCCTTCAAAAGACCGGCGGCGTCCACGGGGACTATGAAAGGCGGGATGAGGCATGAGCTTTACGGCGGCGGTACTGACGATATCCGACAAGGGCGCGCGGGGCGGACGCGCGGACACCAGCGGCCCCGCGATAAGGGAGATGCTGGCGCGGGCGGGCTATGAAGTGGTCCGGCACGCCGTCCTCCCGGACGAGCGCGCGCAGATCGCCGGGGCGCTTATGGATTGCGCCGCCGAGGGCGTCGCGCTGGTGCTGACCACCGGCGGCACGGGGTTTTCGCCCCGGGACGTCACCCCGGAGGCGACGCGGGACGTGATCGAGCGCGAGGCCCCCGGCCTGGCGGAGGCCATGCGCGCCGAGAGCATGAAGATCACCCCGCGGGGCTGCCTCTCCCGGGGCGTGGCGGGCATACGGGGGCGCACGCTGATCGTCAACCTGCCCGGCAGCGAACGCGCGGCGCGGGAGAATCTCGGAGCGATACTCCCGGCGCTGGAGCACGGCCTGCAAATACTGCTGTCCGAGGGCTCCGCCGACTGCGCGACGCCCGCGCCGCCGGTCAGGAAGGCGGCCCCCTCCGCGGACGCCTGGCTTAGTGAGGCGAAGGCCTCTCAAGCGCTTGCGCGGACGGGCATGTTCCTCATACACAACGGCGTGGTGCGGGAGGACGCCCGCGCCCGCGTGCGGGACGGCGACGCCGACGCCCGGCCCGTCAGGGGGATGCTGTTTTCCTACGACGCCGAGAAGGTGCGCGGTGCCGTCGAGGCAACCCGCGCGCTGCCCGGCATCAGCTTCGTGAGGGTCTGGCTGAACGAAGGCGAGCTGGCCGTGGGGGACGACATCATGCTCGTGATGGTGGGCGGCGACATCCGGCCCCGGGTGATCGACGCGCTGGAGCGCCTGGTGGGCAGGCTCAAGGCGGAGTGCGTGACGGAGCGGGAGCTTTACTGATACGGCGGGACAGCTTGACAACCATGGTAAAATCAAATATATACGCTTAACGCTCGAAGACGCATCGCCGGGAGGTCATCCCTTGAACATCAGACAAACGCTCAAGAAGCTGAAAGAGGAAAGATGGATCGGCAGCGTGGCGCTGCTCATGGCGTGGGACTTCGTCATGATCCACGCCTCGTACTTTCTGGCGCTGTGGCTGCGGTTTGACTGCCGCTACCGCGCGATCACCCCGAAATACCTGCTGGCCTACCGGCGCTTCATCCCCTGGTACGCGCTGTTCTGCGTCGCCGTGTTCTGGGCCATGCGGCTCTACCGCATCGTGTGGCGCTACATCGGCATCGGGGAGCTGCACCGCATCATCATCGCCAACCTCGCCACGTGCCTGACGCACATCGTGGTCATCACCGCGCTGCTGCGGGGGCGCAGCATGCCGCTGTCGTATCACGTGTGGGGCGCGCTGTTCCAGGTCATCACCGTCACGGCGGTGCGCTATGCCTACCGCTTCTCCCTGGAGATACTGGTGCGCCTGCGCAAGCCGGAAGCCGGCACCTACCGGGTGATGATCATCGGCGCGGGCGCGGCGGGCCAGATGCTGCTCAAGGACCTGCGGGCGCACCGGCGCTCCCCGGACCGGGCGGTGTGCTTCATCGACGACGACCCCAACAAGCGCGGCCGCTACATCGAGGGCGTGCCGGTGGTCGGCGGGCGGGACGACATCCTCCGCACGGTGGAGACCCTCGGGGTGGACAAGATCTTCCTGGCCATGCCCGGCGCCAGCGCGGAGGCCCGGCGGGACATACTGAACATCTGCAAGGAGACCGACTGCAAGCTTTTGCAGCTGCCCGGCATGTACCAGCTCGCCATGGGCGAGGTGACCGTGAGCCGCATGAAGCACGTCTCGGTGGAGGATTTGCTGGGCCGCGAGCCCATCAAGGCCGACATGCGGGAGGTCTACGCCTTCATCAACGGCAAGGTGGTGCTGGTCACCGGCGGCGGCGGGTCCATAGGCTCCGAGCTGTGCCGCCAGATCGCCGCGCACCATCCCAGGCAGCTGATACTGTTCGACGTCTACGAAAACAGCACCTACAGCATACAGCTTGAACTGAGGGAAAAGTACCCCGACCTCGACCTGCGGGTGCTGATCGGCTCGGTGCGCGACAGCCGCCGGGTGTACCAGCTCTTCGAGCGCTACCGCCCGCAGATCGTCTACCACGCGGCGGCCCACAAGCACGTGCCGCTGATGGAGGACAGCCCCTGCGAGGCCGTCAAGAACAACGCCATCGGCACCTACAAGACCGCCTACGCCGCCATGGTGCACGGCTGCGAGCGCTTCGTGCTGATCTCCACGGACAAGGCCGTCAACCCCACCAACATCATGGGCGCCTCCAAGCGGCTGTGCGAGATGATCATACAGAGCTTCGACGAGAAGATCAAGGCAGGCAGGGCCAATGAGATCCCCCAGCTCTTCACGCACACCGGCATCGAGAACGCCGACAAGGATGGCACCGGGGCGCTGTGGAAGGACGTCCGGACGGAGTTCGTGGCCGTGCGCTTCGGCAACGTGCTGGGCTCCAACGGCTCCGTGATCCCCATCTTCAAAAAGCAGATCGAGCAGGGCGGGCCGGTGACCGTGACCCACCCGGACATCATACGCTACTTCATGACCATCCCCGAGGCCGTCAGCCTGGTGATGCTGGCCGGGACCTACGCCCACGGCGGGGAGATATTCGTGCTGGACATGGGGAGCCCCGTGAAGATCGCCGACCTGGCCCGCAACCTGATAAGGCTCTCCGGCTACAAGCCCGACGTGGACATCAAAATCGAGTATACCGGCCTGCGCCCCGGCGAGAAGCTCTATGAGGAGAAGCTCATGGCGGAGGAGGGGCTTCAAAAGACGGAAAACGAGCTCATCCACATCGGCAAGCCCGTGCGCTTCGACACGGACCGCTTCCTTAACCGGCTCGGCGACCTGATGCGGGACGCCTATGACAACGACGACGACATCGCCGACAGGGTCGCCGAGATCGTGGAGACCTATCGCCCGGAAAAACACACTCTAGCGAAAAGGGCACAAAAAACCCCGCATCTCCGATGAGACGCGGGGCTTTTGAGTGATTTGACGCGATGGAATTACGCCTCGGCAGGCGCGCCGACGGGGCAGACGCCCGCGCAGGCACCGCAGGAAACGCAGGTGTCAGCGTCGATCACATACTTGCCGTCGCCTTCGCTGATGGCGGAAACGGGACACTCCTCGGCGCAGGCGCCGCAGGCCACACATTCGTCACTGATCGCATATGCCATGATAAATACCTCCATGTTTTGATGATGCCATCATTATACACCACTTCCCGCAAAAGTGCAAGTGGGTATTCATAAAAAAGGCGTGACATCACAGCCTTGAAGCCGCGGCGGAAATATGGTAAAATGAGACTGCGGACTATCATGGCGTTTCGGAGGGCTGTGCATGCGCAAATCCACGATGATACTGGGCTCGGTTTTTCTGGTCATGGCGATGCTGACCGCGCTGTTTTTGACCGGCGGCACGCTGAGCGCCCGGCTGGACGTCATGACGGCCAGCGCGGCGGAGTACCCGAAGGCCTACGCCTCGATATTGGGCGTGCTCTCCACCGGCGCGCCGCAGCTCTTTGCCAACGCCCTGCCGGAGGACCCCGCGGACTGCCGCCTGGAGGACGTGACGATCACGCTGTCGAACCGGGGGCTGTTCCCGGCGGAGTGGATCAGCGTGGACGTCGAGGGCGGCGTGGGCGACGTGGCTGTGTACTCCATCACCGGCGAGGGCAGCACCGTCCCGGGCCGCAGCACGGGGGCGGTCAACGTCAAGCTGGTGTCGCTGGCGGCCCTGCCCGTCGCGCGGGCGTACCACATACAGTATTACGTGTACGGCATGAAGCGGTCCGTCACCGTGCGGGAGGAACCCGACGATTGACAGGCGATAAATGGTAGCATATAATGATAACCGACCGAAGGAGTGATCGATATGGACGCAAGGACGACCGTTCGCAGGGCGCTTGAAAACGGGCTGGTGGTGCCGGCCTTCAACGTGCCCTATCTTCCGATGCTCAAGCCCATCGCGCGGGCCATCGCGGACGAGGACAGCGTGGCGATGATACAGGTCGCGCGGCTGGAGTGGGAAAAGTTTGAGGCGGTGAGCCTGGAGCGCGTCGCCGAGGAGTACGCCAAATACGCGGTGGCCGGCCACACGCTTTTGCACCTGGACCACGTGCCCGTGATCGACGAGGACCACCTGGAGGTGGACTACCTGTCCCTGATCAGACGCGCCATCGCCGCGGGCTATCAGTCGGTGATGGTGGACGCCTCGCGGCTGGACCTTCAGGGCAACATCGCCGCGACGAAGGCCGTGGCGGACATCGCCCACGCCGCGGGCATCCCCGTGGAGGCGGAGCTGGGCGCGGTGATGGGCCACGAGACCAGCCAGGCCACCATCCCCTACGACGAGATCTTTGAAAAGAAGCTGGGCTTCACCGAGGTCGCCGACGCCCGCGCGTTCGTCAGGGGCAGCGGCTGCGACTGGCTGTCCGTGGCGGTGGGCAGCGTCCACGGGGCGATCGCCGACAACCTCAAGGACCAGAAGAAGCCCGCCGCGCGGCTGGACATCGACCGCATCGCCGAGCTCCGCGCCGCGCTCGACATCCCGCTGGTGCTGCACGGCGGCTCCGGCATCGAAAACGACTACATCACCCGCGGCATCAAGGCCGGTATCGCCAAGATCAACGTGGGCACCGAGCTTCGCCAGCCCTATGAGCGCGCCATGCGCGAGCGCAGCGACGCCGAGTACGCCCGCGAGCAGGTCTATACCCGCTGCCGCGAGCTCATCCGCGACTTCCTGCACACCGCGGGGGACGCGAGGGTGTTGGGGTAGAGTATGCTGAAAACCATTGATATGAAAGACAAGCGTGCGCTGATCACCGGCGCGGGCGGGGGCATCGGGCGGGCGATCGCCCTGCGGCTGGCGGAGGCGGGCATGAAGCTGGCGCTGGCGGGCCGGGACGCGGAAAAGCTCATGCGCACCGCGGCGCTGACGGGCCGCCCGCTGGACATGCTGGTGCTCCCGGCGGACCTGACGACCCAGAAGGGCGTCGACGACGTGATGCGCATACTGGAGGGCCACTTCAAGGGCCTGGACGTGCTCGTCAACAACGCGGGCATGGCGCTCAACCGCCCCTTCGAGGAGACGACCCTCGAGGAGTACGACCGCATCATGGCCATCAATGCCCGCGTGCCGTTCATACTGTGTCAGCGGTGCCTGCCGCTTTTGAGAAGATCGGAGTGCCCGACGATCATCAACATCGGCTCGGTGGTGTCCCACAAGGGCTACGCCCGGCAGTCGGCCTACGCCGCGTCGAAGCACGCGCTGCTGGGCATGTCGAAGGCGCTTGCGAAGGAGGTGGCCCCGGAGGGCATCCGGGTGCACGTGATCTCCCCCGGCGGCGTGTTCACCGACATGGTGCGCATCGCCCGGCCGGACCTCACCGAGGAGGGCATGATCGTCCCGGAGGAGATTGCCGAGCTGGCGGCCTTCCTGATCGAGCACCGCCACTGCGGCGTGATCGACGAGATACAGATTCACCGAACGGGCAAGGAACCGTTCCTGTAAAGGAGGCAGAGCGATGGACCCCATCTATGTCACCGGCCACCGCAACCCGGACACCGATTCCATCGTGTCCGCAATGGCCTACGCCCAGATGCGCAACGCCCTGGGGGACCGCGACTACGTGGCGGCGCGGCTGGGGCGGCTGTCGGACGAGACCCAGCTGGTGCTGGACCGCTTCGGCTTCGAGCCGCCGGTGCTGATCCACACCCTGAGAAACCAGGTCAGCGATTTGAACTTCGACACGCCCCCGGTGCTCAACAAAGCCGTCACGGTGGACCACGCCTGGAAGCTGATGCACGAGGACGAGAACACCCTCGCGCTGCCGGTGGTCAACGACGACGGCACGCTGTACGGCATGCTGTCCACCAACACCATCGCTGTGCACGACATGCAGTCGATACTCCACTCCGAGATCGACGACATCCCCGTGTTCAACCTCGTCAGCGCCCTCGAGGGCAACATCGTGCTGGACCGGGAGGAGCCCACGCTGTCCATCACCGGCCGCGTGACCATCGCGCTGCCCGCCAACGGCGAGGAGTCCATACGCATGACCGGCCACACGGTGCTGATCTGCGGCAACCAGCCCGACGTGATCCTCGCGGCGCTGAAGGCCAAGGTGGCCTGCATCGTGGTGTGCCAGGCGGGACTTCCCGAGGAGGCCCACGCGCTCGAGTGCGACACGCTGGTCATCTCCACCCCCCACGAGCCCTACCGCGCCGCCCGCATGATCTTCCAGTCCATGCCCGTCAGCCGCGTCTGCCGCACCACGGACCTGTGCCCCGCCAGGCTGTCGGACTTCGTGGACGACGTGTTGAAGATGGCCCTGGACAACCGCCACCGGGTGTTCCCCGTGGTGGACGAGGACATGAAGGTCGTGGGCACGCTGAGCCGCATCCACCTGATCAACCCCCGGCGCAAGCGCGTGGTGCTGGTGGACCACAACGAGCTGTCCCAGTCCGTGCCCGGGCTGGAGCAGGCCGAGATCCTCGCCATCATCGACCACCACCGCCTCGCCGACGTGCAGACGCCGAACCCCATCTACATGCACAACGAGCCCGTGGGCTCCACCGCCACCATCGTGGCGGGCATGTACATGGAGCGCGGCCTGATGCCCACAATGAGCATGGCCGGCATCATCACCTGCGCCATCGTATCCGACACGCTGATGTTCAAGTCCCCCACCTGCACCCCGAGGGACATCCAGACCGCCCAGCGCATGGCCAGCATCGCCCACGTGTCCATCGAGGAGCTGGGGCGCATGATATTCTCCGCCTCGACCTCCGACGACAAGTCCGCCGAGGACATACTCTTCCAGGACTACAAGGAGTTCATGCTCTCCGGCCACACCCTGGGCGTCGGGCAGGTGGTCATCCTCGATTCCGAGCGCGTCATGCGCCGCAAGGACGATTTCCTCGCTGCCATGCGCGCGCGGATGGCCGAGCGCGGCTACGATATGATGCTGTTCATGATCACCGATATGCTCAAGGAAGGCAGCCACCTGCTGTTCCTCGGCGACGCCGACGTGATCTCCCAGGCCTTCAACGTCCATCCCGAGGCCAATTACGCCTTCCTGCCGGGCATCGTCTCCCGCAAGAAGCAGGTCATACCGTCGCTGTCGGTGTTCTGGGGTTAATGCCAAAAACGGAGGGCGCTTTTCCGCATACCGATGATGAGTATGCCCTTGACGACCAGTATTGAGAAGTAGAGTATGCCCGTGTAGGGCTGCCGGGTGACGATGAACACCGCGCAGCCGATCACCGACAGCGCGAGCCCGGTGACGCGCCGGTGCCGGTCCCAGGCGGGCCGGTCGAGGCGGCTGACGATCACCCCGCACAGGCCGTTCAATACCGTAAGCAAAATCAGCGCCGCGAACACCGCCTTGATCCACGGCTGCACGCCGGTCAAACCGAAAAGCGGCGCCGAGGCGGGTCCCTCCGCGCCGCCGCCGACCACCGGCATGAACCACAGCGCCGCCGGGAGGATGTCCAGCGCGCCGCAAATGAGGGACAGGGAGCGCCCGACGAACGCCCGCTTCTCGTCCTCCGCCGCGGAGATGATCTCCTCCGGGCAGATCAGCTCGTCGATGGTGATGGAAAAGTACCGGGATATGGCCTTCAGCGAGTCGATGCTGGGGTAGCCCCTGCCCGATTCCCACTTGGAGATGGCCGTCCGGGAGACGTAGAGCGCCTCCGCCAGCGCCTCCTGGGTCAGCGACCGGCTTTTCCTGAGTTCCTGGAGCTTTTCATTGAATTCCACCGCGTTCCCTCCCCGCTTATCCCCGTTTTCTTTCATCTACCAGCGCCGCCGCGCCCCGATAGGCCCTGAACAGGCCCGCGCTGAGCAGCACGGAGCCTGCGATGTCCGTGGCCCAGTGGACCCCCGCGACCAGCCTGCCGACGACCATGAACGCCGAAAACAGTACCGCAAAGGCCCCGGTCAGCCGCCGGACGGCCGGGCTCGAGGCGCGGCGGTCGACCTGATACACAAGCGTCGGCATCACGCTCAGCACCAGCAGCGTGGTGGAGGACGGATAGGACGCCTCCATGACGCCGTCGATGGGGATCGGCCGGTAGTTGATCGGCACCATCTCAAAGAACAGGTAGAAGAATATCACGATGATATAGTACGCCCCCAGCAGCAGTATGTCCGGGTCCACCTTCATAAGGCTGCGCCGTTTGATCAGCTGTATGAGTCCCAGGCCCCCGAAGCCCAGGCAGACCGCGATGGGCACGAGCCCCAGCCAGTCCGTGAGCGTGTAGATCGCCATGTGCACGCCCGTGAGCTTATGAAACCACAGGTTGAACGCCGCGAAGCCTATGTTCGTGCCGTTCTGCCCAACGGGACGCACGTCCACGCGCTGTATCAGCGCCGTCCACAGTACGAACGCCGCCAGCAGCGCGACGCCCGTTATGATCAGCCGCTTTCCGTTGTTTCGCATGTTTGTTCCGACCTTTCACCTTCTGAATTGCCACGGTTCAGTCCGGCGGGCGATCAGGGGATCGCCCCTACGGTTATCACGCGGCCGTAGGGGCGATGCCCTCATCGCCCGCCGGATATACAGACCAGCGCTGAACGGTGACTTCGTTTGATCGGAATGAGCGTAGCACGGGCAGGCGATGGCGTCAAGAGCCGCGCCGTCACGGCGGTGATACGGATCGTGTCATTGCCTTTTTCTTCATCCGTCACCCGTTCTGCACCGTCAGGTTTTTGAGCCAGCGCTCCTTTTTCAGCCAGAAGTGGAAGATCACCAGCTTCACGGCGTCCACCAGCTTCACGCCGCAGTACAACACCACCGGCCCCACGTCCGTGCACAGCGCCAGTATGAACACCAGCGGCAGCATCACCAGCAGCGTGAGGGCGGCGTCGGTGTAGGCGCCCATGGCTGTGTCGCCGCCGGAGCGCGCCACGGCCTGCTGGGTGTTCATGTACAGCCACACCGGCATCAAAAGCGACATCATGGCGACCATGCGCCGACAGATGTCGATGGCGCTCGCGCTCAGCCGCCCGTACACCAGCGGCACGATCAGCGTGGTGCCGAGGCCGAAGAGGGTCATCCCCACGCCGAACACCGCCGAGCCGGACAGAAGCCAGGTCTTTTCCCGGCGGGCCTTGTCAATGTCGCCCTCGCCGAGGGTCTTGCCCAGTATGACGCCGGTGGCGGAGTACACCCCGCCGAAGGCCACGAAGTAGAGGTTGGCGATGGAGAAGCTGGCGGCCATGCCCGATACCACGTCCGCACCGCCCCTGCCGTTGTAGAGGGCGGTGGTCACCGTCTCGGACAGCACCCAGACCATCTCGCAGAACAGCACCAGCGCGCCCTTTTTGAGGATGTCCATGAACAGCGCGCCGTCGACCTTCAAAAGCTCGGCGGGCATGACCGCGAAGTCGGGCCGGGAGCGCACGTACACCGCGATGAACAGCATGAGCTCCACCGTCCGCGCGATCACCGTCGCCAGCGCCGCGCCCTCCACGCCCAGCCGGGGAAAGCCCAGGTTGCCGTAGATCAGCAGCCAGTTGAACAGCGTGTTGGTCAGCGTGGCGATAATGGTGATCAGAAGCGGCGTCTTGACCCTGCCCATGTCCCGCAGGGAGCTGGCGACGCAGATGGACAGCGTCATCGGAATGCCGATGAAGAACATGATGCGGATGTACTTGACCGCCTCGTCAAGGATCAGCTCGGCCTGCGTGTTGCCGATCAGCATGAGCCCCAGCACCTGCCGCGGGAACACCACGCACACCAGCAGGTACGGTATGAACGCCGCCAGGCCCGTGATCAGCTTGAAGCGGAACGCCTGCCGCATGCCCTCGGCGTCCTTCGCGCCGAAGAACTGGGTCAGGAATATGCCCCCGGCCATGCAGATGGCGTTGATATAGACCATGAATACAAACAGCATCTGCCCGGCGACGTTCACGCCGGACATGCAGATGTCGCCGAGGCCCGAGACCATGAAGTTGTCGATCAGCGACACCAGGCTCTGTATGAGCTGCTGCAGCATGATCGGCACCGCGATGGCCAGCGCGCCGCGGTAGAACGGCCAGGGGCCGAACAGTGATTTTTGGGATGATTGCATTTTAACTAAACCTCAGTTTTGATCGTTTTGATCGTTTTGATCGTTTTTGTCGATTCCGTTTAATGTCCCCGCTTTTTCTCCTTCTTCTTTTGCTGTTTCAGCGCCACGGCCATGGCGTCATTCATATTCCGGGGTAGCCCTCGAATTCATCATCCCTGAGCTGCGACAGGAACTCGTACAGGTCGTCATAATCGGATTCCTCAAACGGCCTCAAAACCAGCCGTTTCGTCTCGATTGTCATCGCTTTACCCCATCTTCTGAACAGGGACCCAGATGCCGCATTCATAGTCCGGCGACTGCGGATTCCCCGCGGAATAGACCTCCAGCGTCGCGCTGCCGTTCGCCCGGTACTTCTGCCCCTCGTTCGGGAACCACTCCTGCCACACCGCCGTGTTCAGCGTTTGCAGGGACTCCGGGATGGGCCCCCTGGCCGTGAATACCGCCCAGCTGCTCTCGGGGAAGGTGTAGAGCGCCAGCCCCTCCGGGACCTCGCCGCCCCGATACAGCCCCGCGATCCAGTAGTCAAAGCCGTTTTCGGATTCAACGCAGATGCCGTACATGCCGATGCCGTTTTCGAGGATGGCCCGCTCCACGGCATTCTCGGGCTGCATCGTCCGCCACAGCCGCGCGTATTTCGCGGCGTATGCTTTATCCCAGAACTCCGGGCACTTCCGGTAGGCCTCCTCCGGGCGGATTTCGGTATGATAGCCGATGAAGGTCATGGCGTTCTTCTTCTCATAAGTCACGTTCATGTTGTTATTCCTCCTTTTGATTTTCGGATCAGATGTCCTTCCTGGATCGCGGCGAACGTCGCCGTCGCGCAGACGACGGTCGCGGTAACCCTCAGCTCAACGAGCGGCAATGTCAGCGGGAATAAAAAGAGCAGTGCGCCCGCCACCTTGTTCATGGCGGAGTGTACCTCCACGAGCCTCCTGTGCATGACGACCCCGGAGACGACGTTGATGCCCTTGATCAGGGCGATCACACCGGTCCAGGCGCACAGCCACGCCGGTATGTCGATGGCCGGGAGCAGCTTCAACAGGCAAACGGCCACAAAGGCGAAGTCCGCAGCCGTATCCAGCCGCGCGCCGAGCTCGGTGCCGCCGTTCGTCCGCCGCGCCACCGCGCCGTCAACCATGTCGGAAATCCCCGCCGCCAGGTACAATACGGTAAACGGCGCGGAGAACGCCGGGAAGAACAGCAGCGCGAGGCTGGCCAGTATCCTCAACCCCGTAATGATGTTCGCCATTATTCGCACATCCGCGACGTCCCGTATACCCTGATAAAATGCCGGCTGAACGCCTCCACCTGGGTCATCGCCTCGCCCGTCTTCTCCGGTTCCCTGTCGCACAGGTGGATCAGCGCGGATATGGGCGCGGTGTAGGCGAAGGCCAGCATGGCGGGGTCGTCCCGGCGGATGAGGCCACGGTCCATCATGCCCGCGAACACCGGGGTGAACATCTCCTTTAGCCCCGTGAGGAAGTGCTTCGTGGCGAGGTCCCGCGCCCGCCCGTCGCGGAACTGCTCGATCGTCAGCAGCTTGCGGGTCATCACGATCCGCGCGTCATGGATCGTGATGTCCACCATCCGCATGGTCATGCCCACCAGCCCCTCAAGGCTGTCCGGCACCGGCGGCAGGCGCTCCGATAAGCCGAACCGCGCCGCGTAATAGGCGATCATCTCGTCAAGCAGGGCGTTCCAGATCTCCTCCTTGCTCTTGAAATGCCGGTACATCGACGACTTGCCCAGCCCCAGCGACGCCGTCAGCTCCCGTATGTTCGTGCCGTCGTAGCCGCGCTGCGAAAACATTTCGAGCGCCGCGCCGAGTATCCTCTCCTTCGTGTCCCTGGCCATGCCCGCACCTCCGTCAAAAATGAGACCGTTCGATCGCATTTCATTATAGCGAACGATCGGTCGCATGTCAAGCGGGTTGGGAAAGTTTACATTAGGGAGTAGGCAGTAGGCAGTAGGGAGTAGGCAGTAGGGGTTATGTCCGTTCAAATTGGGGTGTGGTTACTGTAAATCCAATGTCAGAAGGTGGTATCGATCAGAATCTCTTATATTAACGATCAACAATTCCGGTCCTTCGGTTAACAGAAGGTTAACCTCAACTGCATTGTAGTCACCGCGTGAATGGCTTATATTTAATCGTGAGGAATTCTATTTACAAGGAGGATTACCCGCATGAAGAGACTGACATCCCTGGCGCTTGCGCTGCTGCTGGTCCTGGCCGCGATGGCCCCCGCCGCGCTGGCCGAGAAGGACAACTGGCTGCACCTGTTTTTGACGGACAACCCGGAGACGCTGGACGTGCAGCTGACCACGGACAGCTACACCATCCCGCTCAACTGCTTTGACCGCCTGGTGGAGACGGACACCGTGGACGGCGTGGCGCAGATCGTGCCCGGCCTGGCGGACAGCTGGGACATTTCCGAGGACGGCCTGACCTACACCTTCCACCTGCACGAGGGCGTGACCTTCCACAACGGCGACCCCTTCACCGCGGACGACGTGGTCTACACCGTCAACCGCATGATGGACCCGGCGACGCTTGCGAAGAACACCGACATCTACTACGGCGTCGTGGCGGGCGCGGCGGACTTCTACGACGGCAATGCCGATAGCGTGTCCGGCGTGGTCGCGCTGGATGACAACACCGTGCAGTTCACGCTGGAGCAGGCCTACGCGCCGTTCCTTTCCTGCCTGGCCACCCCCGGCGGCTCCATATTCAACCGCGAATCCACCGAGGGCGTCGAGGACTTCGGCGTCAATCCCGCCGTATGCTTCGGCACCGGCCCCTTCCAGGTGACCGGCTGGGAGCTGGGCAGCCGCGTGACGCTCAAGGCCAATCCCGACTACTTCAAGGGCGCGCCCCAGATCGACGGCATCACGCTGGACATCGTCTCCGACGCCGACACCCAGCGCATGATGTTTGAAGAGGGCGACATCGACGTGTTCAATTTCGACTACGCCGAGAGCCAGCTGCAGTGGTTCCTGGACAACGGCTATCAGGACCAGATCGTGTCCGGCAGCCGCGCTGGCACCTACTACTTCATGTTCAACACCACCATCGAGCCGCTGAACGACCCCGAGGTCCGCAAGGCGCTGCAGATGGCCATCGACCGCCAGGGCATACTGGACGCGCTGTACTCCGGCGAGGGCAAGGTGCTCAACACCTTCATCCCCGAGGGCGTGCTGAGCCACAACGACGCCGCTGAGGAGATCCCCTACGATCCCGAGCAGGCGAAGGCCAAGCTGGCCGAGGCGGGCTATCCCGACGGCTTTGACATGGAGATCGCCATCATGGCCGACTCCACCACCAGCCTGAACGTGTCCACCATCATCCAGAGCTACCTGCAGCAGATCGGCGTGCGCGCGGAGATCAAGCAGTACGACGAATCCAGCTACTACGACATCCGCCGCGACGGCGAGCTGCCCAGCTACTACAACTCCTGGTCGGCGGACTTCAACGATCCCGACAACTTCCTGTACACCTTCTTCAGCAGGAAGAACACCAAGGGCCGCTCCATCAACTACGACAACCAGGAGATCATGGACCTGCTGGAGGAGGCCCGCGTGATGGTGGACTTCGACGCGCGCATGGCCGCCTATCAGACCATCGACGACGCCGTGGTGCACCAGGACGCCATCACCCTGCCGCTGTACCAGCGCAACCACCTGTTCTGCCTCAACCCCAGGGTGCAGGGCTTCAAGGTCGCCTGGAACGGCTGGAGCGACATGAGCTTCTATACCATTTCGCTGGCGGACTAAGCCGATATCGCGGGGACGCTTCGCGTCCCCGCGAAATTGAATTGTCTCATCCCGGAGGACAGCTATGGCCAAATACATTACCAAGCGCATACTGGTGACCATACCGGTGCTGCTGGGCATGATACTGCTCATATTCTTCATGCTGAACGTGGTGCCGGGGGACCCGGTGACGGTGATGATGAAGGAGCACCTGAAGGAGGACGTGGTGGAGAACCTGCGCCGGAGCATGCACCTGGACGACCCGTTCTTCATACGCTACCTGCGCTACGTCTGGGACGCCATACGCGGCGACCTGGGCGTGAGCTGGAAGCTGTCGCGCCCGGTGACGGGGCTGATCGCCACGGCGTTTCCCTACACCCTCCGGCTGGCGGTCTGCGCGGCGCTGTTTTCCTGGATCATGGGCATCCCGGTGGGCATCATATCGGCGGTGCGCAAGAACTCTCTGATCGACCACCTGAGCATGGGGCTTTCGCTGTTCGGCGTGTCGATGCCGGTGTTCTGGGTGGCGCTGATACTGCAAAACACCTTCAAGGGCACGCTGCCGGTGTCGGGGGTGCAGACCTGGAAGGGCTACATCCTGCCCACGATTGTGCTGGGCTGGTCGTCGGCGGGGCGCATCGCCCGGCTGACCCGCTCGAACCTCTTGGAGGTGCTGCGGGAGGACTACATCCGCACCGCCCGCTCGAAGGGGCTGTCGCGGCTCATGGTCATCACCCGCCACGCTTTAAAAAACGCGCTGATCCCGGTCATCACGGTGATGGCGATACAGATATCGTCGCTTCTGTCCGGCGCGGTGATCACCGAATCGGTGTTCTCGATCCCCGGGGTGGGCTCGCTGGCCATCAGCGCCATCAAAAACCGGGACATGCCGCTTCTGCAGGGCACGGTGATCTTTACGGCGGTGCTGATCATCGTCGGCAATCTGGTGGCGGACGTGCTGTATTCCATCATCGATCCGCGCATCCGCGTGGAGTGAGGGGCTGACATGAAGAAGACGCAAAAGGACCTGTACACCGCCCGGCTGTCCCAACAGATCCTCGACGCCGATCTGCAGCCGGATGTGGGCGTGCGCGGGAGCATCGTCAACATGTTCCGCACCAATCACGCGGCGCTGGCGGGGCTGATCATCATACTGCTGATCATACTCGCGGCGGTATTCGCGCCGCTGATCACACGCTACGACCCCAACGCGCTCAACCTGGCCAACATGCGCAAGCCCCCGTCCGCCGAGCACTGGTTCGGCACCGACGACATGGGCCGCGACGTGTTCGCCCGGGTGATCTACGGCGGGCGGCTTTCGCTGATGATCGGCTTCGTGCCCTCGGTGATCTCTCTGGTGCTGGGCACCGCGCTGGGGCTGATGGCGGGGTATTTGGGAAAACATGTGGACGCCCTGATCATGCGGCTTGCCGACGTGGTGCTGGCGTTCCCGTCGCTGCTGTTGGCCATGGTGGTGATGTACACGCTGGGCTCCTCCATACTCAACATGTTCATCGCCCTGTCCATCATCAACTGGGCCGGCACCGCCCGCGTGGTGCGCGCCCAGACGCTGTCCCTCAAGGAGAAGGAGTTCGTCGAGGCCGCGCGCTCCATGGGCGTCAGCCGGTTCAAGATCGTGTTCAAGCACATACTGCCCAACTGCCTGCCCAACCTGATCGTGCTGTTCACCCTCGACATCCCCGGGGCCATCATGTGGGAGAGCTCCATGAGCTTCCTGGGCGTCGGCGACCCCAACGCCGCATCCTGGGGCCTCATGGTCAGCCAGGGCAAGTCCTACGCCTATATGTGCCCCTGGCTCATACTCGCCCCCGGCCTGGCCATACTCGTCACCGTCATGGCCTTCAACTTCCTCGGCG
This sequence comes from Clostridia bacterium, assembly GCA_017434085.1. Classification (GTDB taxonomy): domain Bacteria; phylum Bacillota; class Clostridia; order Christensenellales; family Aristaeellaceae; genus UBA2862. The sequence continues at coordinate 6,101 of JAFRFY010000170.1, read as the reverse complement.
ACGGCCTGAGGGACGCGATCGATCCGTATATGAAAACCTGATTGGAGCGCTTCATGAACAACATCCTCGAAATCAAGAACCTCGTCACCTCCTTCGCCTCGGACGGGCGGAAGGCGCGCGCCGTCGCGGTCAACGGGGTGGACCTGGCGATCCCACAGGGCAAGACGGTGGGCTTGGTGGGCGAATCCGGCTGCGGCAAGAGCGTGACGTCGCTGTCGGTGATGGGCCTGCTGGCGGAAAACGGCAGGGTGGAGTCCGGCGAGGCGCTGTTCAAGGGGCGGGACCTGCTGCATCTGTCCGAGAAGGAGCTCCGGTCCATACGGGGCAACGACATCTCCATGATCTTCCAGGAGCCCATGACGAGCCTGAACCCGGTGATCCCGGTGGGCGTGCAGGTGGCGGAGGCGGCGCGGCTTCACGAGGGGCTGGACAAGGCCGCGGCGAAGGCCCGCACCGTCGAGATCATGCGCAAGGTGGGCATCCCCGAGCCGGAGCGCCGCTACGGCCAGTACCCGCACCAGCTCTCCGGCGGCCTGCGGCAGCGCGTGATGATCGCCATGGCGATGCTCCTAAAGCCCGACCTGCTCATCGCCGACGAGCCCACCACGGCGCTGGACGTGTCCATCGAGGCGCAGATACTGCGGCTCATGCGCGATCTGCAGCGTGAAAGCGGCACCTCCATACTGATGATCACCCACAACCTGGGCGTGGTGGCGGAGATCTGCGACGAGGTCTACGTGATGTACGCCGGGGAGGTGGTGGAGCGCGCGGACGTGTTCACGCTGTTCAGAGCCTGCGCCCACCCCTACACCCGGGGGCTGATGGGCGCGCTGCCCCGCATGACCCCCAAGGGTCAGCGGCTGTACAACATCAAGGGCACCGTGCCCAACCTGTGGGCCATGCCCCGGGGCTGCCGGTTTGCGCCGAGGTGCGAGTTCGCCTCGGAGCGCTGCCACAAAGAAAAGCCCCCGCTTGAGGACCTGGGCGGCGGACACCTCTGCCGCTGCTTCGCGCCCCGGGGAGGTGAGATGGATGGATGAGCTGCTTCGCGCCGAGCGCCTCGTGAAGGAATTTCCGGTGAAGAAGGGCGTCGTGCACGCGGTGTCCGACGTGTCCTTCTCCATCCGCAAGGGGGAGACCCTGGGGCTGGTGGGGGAATCCGGCTGCGGCAAGTCCACCCTGGGCAAGCTGCTGATCGACCTGATCACGCCCACCTCCGGCGCGGTGTGGTTCCGCGGCGAGGACCTTTCACAGGTGAAGGGGCAGGCGCTCCGGACGCTTCGCCGGGGCATGCAGATGATCTTCCAGGACCCCTACGCCTCCCTGGACCCCCGCATGCGCGTGGGCGACATCATCATGGAGCCCATGAACGCCCATCGCGTGGGCAAGGACCGCGCGGAGCGGGTGGCGCTGGTCCGGGAGCTGATGGACCAGGTGGGCATCCGCCCGGAGCTGTTCAACCGCTATCCCCACCAGTTTTCCGGCGGTCAGCGGCAGCGCATCGGCATCGCCCGGGCCCTGGCGCTGAACCCGGAGCTCATCATCTGCGACGAGCCCGTCAGCGCGCTGGACGTGTCCATACAGGCCCAGATTTTAAACCTGCTGGGGGACCTTCAACAGCAGCGGTCGCTGACCTACCTGTTCATCTCCCACGACCTCAACGTGGTGCGCTACCTGTCCGACCGGGTGGCGGTGATGTTCCTGGGCCGGCTCTGCGAGCTGTCGCCCACCGAGCAGCTCTACACCCAGCCCCGGCACCCCTACACGCGCTTCCTGCTGGACGCCGTGCTCCAGCCCGACCCCACACTGCGGGACGCGGAGCGCGCCCTGCTCGTCGGCGAGGTCTCGAGCCCTGTCAATCCCCCCTCCGGCTGCCGGTTCCATCCCCGCTGCCCCTTCGCCGACGCGCGGTGCAGGCAGGAGCAGCCCGACCTGGTGGAGATGGCCCCGGGGCACCTGTGCGCCTGCCATCACCCGCTGGAGGACAGGGAGATACTTTGAGTGTGGAGTGTGGAGGGTGGAGTGTGGAGTTTGGAGAGTGGAGAGTGAAGTGAGGGAATGTTTTACGAGGATTTGGCGGTTCTGAGCATTCCTTTGCCGGAGGATTTGAGGAAGGTCAAGGGGTATGGGGATTATGCGCGGCTTCGGCGCATGCTGGATCTGCGCATCGCGGACGCGCGGCTGCCCCGGGACCTGAGGACCCGGCTAAAGCTCGAAAAGCGCATGATCGAGCGCATCCCGGGGGACTATCCCCACGACTATGCCGCGGCGCTGGCATTGTTGCAGGACGCGCTGGAGGGCTTCACGGCGGAGGAGCTGGAGGACTGCATCGACGCGGGGAAGGTGGATTTCATCTATCTGAACGGGGAGATGCGCTTCCACCGGCTGTTTCTGGACACCCTCGTCAAGACCCGCCCCGAGCTGGCGCCCCGTTTGAAGGACCCCTCCCTGCTGGATTACAAGAAGGCGAACTTCGCCGCGCTGGACGCCGTCATACGCGAGATGCGGCAAAACGGCGGCGCGGCCCGGCGCTGGCACGTGCGGCACGCGCTTCGTGTGAAGCCGGAGTACCGCCGCGTCGGCGAGGAGATACTGGTGCACCTGCCGCTGCCGGTGGAATACGACTGCGTGCGCGGCTTCCGGCTGATCGACTGCGGCCCGGGGCGCGGCTACGTGTCCGAGGCCGGACAGCGCACGATAGCGTTCCGCAAGCCGCTGGCCGACGACGACGAGTTCTTCGCCGAGTACACCTTTGACGTATCCATGGCTTATCACGACCTGGACCCCGCCCTGGCCCGGCCCGGCGTGCCGGAGGGGGAGGAGTGCCTGGGCGAGCAGCCGCCCCACATCGCCTTCACGCCGCTGATTCGATCCGTGGCGCGGGAGATCGCCGGGGACGAGACCAACCCCCTGCTGCTGGCCCGCCGCGCATACGATTTCCTGACCACGCGGCCCATCTACAGCTACGTGCGCAGCTATTTCAGCTACCCCAACCTGCCGGAGCACATGCTGACCGCCATGAAGGGGGATTGCGGCGTATTCGCGCTGAGCTTCATCACACTGTGCCGCTGCCTGGGCGTGCCGGCCCGCTGGCAGAGCGGCCTCTACTGCGCCCCCCACGACGTGGGCTGCCACGACTGGGCCCAGTTCTACTGCGCGCCCTGGGGCTGGCTGCCGGTGGACGCCTCCTTCGGCAACGCCGCCTGGCACAACGGGGACACGGCGCGCTGGGACTTCTACTTCGGCCACATGGACCCCTTCCGCCTGCCCGCCGCCCGGGCGTTCCAGGTACCCTTCGACCCGCCCAAGCGCCACCTGCGCTCCGATCCCTACGACAACCAGAGCGGCGAGGCGGAGTACGCGGACCGGGGACTTCTGTCCCGACATCTTGAGGAGCGCTGCGTCCTGCTGGACTGGCAGGCGCTGCCGTTTTAAGGAGTGCTGAGCGATGTACGCCTATTGCCTGTTCTGCGAGACCGTCAAGTGCGAGGAGCTGGCGGAGCGCATCCGCCGCGAGTGCGGCTGGGAGGCCATCAACCCCAGGATCGTGCAGCGCAAGTGGGTCAAGGGCGTCGCCTTTGAGGAGATCAAGACCCTGCTGCCCGGGTATATCTTCGTCTACACCGAGACAATGATCCCCTATCCCCGCGCGGCCTTCCGGATGGATTACGTCATCCGGCTGCTGGGCGACGACGGCTCCAACTACACCCTCGTCGGCGACGACGACCGCTTCGCCCGCATGCTGTACAACTGCGGCGGCACCATCGGCATACTCAAGGCCTATCAGGAGGGCGACCGCGTGCGCCTGGTGGAGGGCGCGCTGGGCGGCATCGAGGGCGAGATCATACGCCTCGAGCGCCGCAAGGGCCGCGCCCAGATACGCTATCAGTTCGCCGGCTCCACCTGCACCACCTGGGTGGGCTATGACCTGATCGACGATCAGGAAAAGATCGATCTGAAAAACGAGGACGCCCCGCACTGAGAGGACGACAAAAAACCTTGAGAACGCTTTGTTTTCAAGGTTTTTTGTGGTCTGGGTGGAGAGATTTGAACTCTCGGCCTCTTGAACCCCATTCAAGCACGCTACCAAACTGCGCTACACCCAGATATTGAATTGTGGCTGCCGGGGATCATTGCCCGACAACAGAGAGAATTATACATCCTTTTTGGGTTTTTGTCAAGGGATTTTTGAGAGATCGGCGGATTCCCGGTTGTAAATTGTTTGGTGCAACAGAACACGTGTACGATTATAATACACCCATCAGCCTCCGTGACCGGGAGGCGGCCCCGTTATTGGTTGTCAGGACGCTGGGATCAGCAAAAGGGAGAGGATAATGTATGATATGAAGCAGGAGGAACTGGTCGCCGCTGTTGAAGCGGAGGAAAAGACGTGGCTGTCCACAGATGATGTCCATCCTTACAAATCCCGTGTGCCTCAGACCAAAGGCAACACGGTTTCTTTTCCAAAGATTACGAAATTCAACACCTTTCTCCTGCACCATTATACATTATTGAGCCCGGTCCGCGCGAATTTGTCCTGCACATTCCTGCCGGTCACGGTCCCCAGATAGTCGATCTCCGCCGTCATCTCCTGATTGACCAGGGCGACGGTGAAGGCGCCGCGTTTCTCCACGTTCTCGTGGGTCTTGCTGCGCGGCCCGATGCACAGCGCCAGATCACCGGCATTCGTCCGCATGGCCTCGTGCAGATTCATCACGTTCACGCTGCCGTCGTCGTTGTATCGGAGTACTTGCGGGAAGTCAGCGCTATATGATAAAATAAAGTGTGGCATATTTTAACCTATGACTGCATTCAACCTGGAATCATACCTTGGGATATCAACAGTAGCCCTGCTTCTTGGAAAACCAGGTAATCTTCCGGCAGCTATGATTTATATTATCAGCTTGATTGCAGGCTTTGTGGTGGCATATGCCTTGAACGCCGTAATCTTAAGAATACCATTCTTCAGATGGGCGGTGCTCGGAATAAAGAAAGAGAGGAAAAACGATGTTTCATGACAATCTGATAACACTTATCATGAAATCAGAAAGCATCTTAGCCTTTGCCGATGCAGTCAGGAACGGAACAGCCGTACAGTATGTGACGGATTAAAGCAAAGAGCTCCCGGCTATGGCAATTCCAGCAACACGACCGCCGCCGCGACCTACGCCGCCGAGGGCTATATCAACGTTGCCTGCGGCAATCGCGCCAAGCAGGACAGCTATACCAACGCCTCCGGTGAGACCGTGTATACCGGCGATGCACCCAGCTGCCTCGTCGATCAGAAGGCGGCCACCCGCTACCGTCCGGTTGGGCGGGAGGGAACAGGCAGAGTAGACAATCTTCTCAACAGTACGTTGTTTGATTTTTCCGATAGAATCCGATAGCGGAGTATGCTCCGGCAGATGGACAAACAGGCTCAGATTGTCAATCTGAGAGAGATTTATGCCGACGTAATGGACTATAAAGATCTGGAGCGAGAAAAGGAAAAGCTGGAAGCGGAGCGGGACGGAGTGAGTGAAAAGTACCAGAAAGAAATCGAGCAGAACGCCAGGGTCGCGCAGGATCAGGGCGAATACCAGAAGCACGCCGATGAACTGGCCGCTGAATACAACCGTGTGGATGCCGAGGTGAAAGCAGTGGAAGCAGAGATCCAGAAGCGGCAGAGCTGTGGTCGGCGGATTGAGACGCTGGTTGTCGCCCTGGAAACTGCCGGAGAGGACTTCACGGTAAGTCTTTGGGGCAGCATGGTCGAAAAGGTGACGGTGTTCAAAGATGCGCTGGTGTTCACGCTGACCAGCGGTGAAGATATACGAGTGGCTCCCTGCTGACGGCGGGGAGCTCTTTTTTTGCCTTATGTATTTCTTGCAGAAATACACCCACCCACTGGTGGATTTATCCCGCCATCCCCGGACAGTATACTTTCTAATAGACAGCCTACTGCCTATAAGGGGGAATTGTGTGGACGCTCAGAAAGTGGGCAGACGGATACAGGAAGCGCGGAAGGCCCGCGGTCTCACGCAGGCGGAGCTTGCACAAATGGTTGATCTGTCTACCAAATATATCAGCAATGTCGAGTGCGGATTTAAGACACCGAAATT
>JAFRFY010000169.1 GCA_017434085.1 Clostridia bacterium | reverse complement strand
TACAACATTTTCACGGCGTCTTTTCCGCCATGCCCGCGTTGAAGTCCCTTGGCTTAGGGTCCACTAAGCCTGCGGGCCTTCGCCTTGGCCTGACGAAAAATCCACTCGTGAAAATGTCGCCCTTTAGATTGAGATTAGTATTAATGGTTATCCCAAGATCGCCGCGACGCCGGCGACGATCGCCAGCATGAGCCCCGCCGCGGCGAACATCAGCGCGTTGGTGCGGGTGATGTCCCTTCCCTCGGGCGGGCGGGTATCATCGCCGATGGTGGGCTTATGCACCGTCTTTCCGAAGTATTCGTGGTCGCCGCCCAGCTGTATGCCCAGCGCCCCCGCCGCGGCGGACTCGGGCCAGGCGCAGTTGGGGGACAGGTGGTTGTTGTGGTCCCGCGCCACGATGCGGAAGGCGCCCCTGCCGTCGAGGCCCAGTGGGAAGGCGCACAGGCACATCAAGAGCGCCGTCACGCGGGCGGGGACGTAGTTCCACACGTCGTCGGCCTTCGCGGCGAACCAGCCCACGTCCCGGTACTTTTCGTCCATGTAGCCGATCATGCTGTCCAGCGTGCTGGCCGCCTTGAAGGCCATGCCCAGCACCGGGCCGCCCAGCGCCAGCCACAGCATGGGGGAGATGACCCCGTCGGACAGGTTTTCCGCCACGGTTTCGACGGTGGCGCGTATGATCTCGTCCCGCGAAAGCCCGGCCGTGTCCCGCCCCACGATGCGCCCCACGCGCGCGCGGCCCGCCTCGAGGGATTCCGACAGCGCGCGGCGCACGCCCTCGGCCTCGTCGGCCAGGTTCCGGGCGGACAGGCACATCCACGATATCAGGCACATCCCGATGAACCGCGGCCAGAAGCCCAGTAGCCCCAGCAGCCAAAGCAGGCCCCAGGTCGCCGCCGCCGTGAGCAGCACCGTGGAGCAGGCCACGAGCACCGCCCGCCGCCGCAGCACCCTCGAGGGCGGGTGATCCCGCTTCGCGGCGCGCTCCGCGAAGGCGATGGTCTTTCCGATCAGCCGCACCGGGTGGTAGAACCACTCCGGGTCGCCGATCAGCAGGTCGATGAGCGCGCCGACCAGCAGCGCCAGTATGTGCGCGGGCGTACAGACCACCCCTTATGAATGTCGAATATCAATTCATTATAGTATCGCGTCCCGCCAAATGTCAACCGTTTTGCCCCGTTCGGAAACGCTGAAAAAGCTGTGGACGGGAAAAAGTCCTGTGTGCTATAATGGACGTGATTTTGGCAAGGCGCGACCCCGACAGCCCGAGCGCCACACGACAAACCGAAAGGACGGCTGCCCGATATGAGTATTTACCACAAGACACTGCGCTGGATCGGCACGGCGCTCATCGTCATCGCCTCGGTCGAGCTGGTGCTGCTGCTGTTGCTGATCATCGGCGTCATTTTCGCCAAGGAGCCGGAGCTCCAGAGTGAGATCGGGAACATCAACACCGCCTTCGCCTTCGCCTTTTTGGAGGTCGTGATCGATATGTCCGCGGGCCTGCTTTCGCGGCTGTTCTACCAGAAGGAAGGCCGCATCCGCCTGCTCTTTCACCTGGAGAACCTCATATTCCTTGCGATGGTCGGGCTCATCGTATTCGACGGCAACACAAAGGGCGTCAATTCCTTCCGGGCGACCCCCGCCCTGCTGACGTTCATGGTGATCTACACCATAATGCAGATGACGCGCAACGAAAAAAACTGGCAGCGCATCTGCAATTCCACGCCCGTGTCGCTGGACCTCAGGCTGGACGAAACCGGCAAGTGGTTTGACCCGCTGGTGATCGGCCCCCATCTGGAGCTGAACACGAGCGTCTCCGATTCCGTGGACCGCTTCCTGTCCACCCAGCGCAAGCCCCGGCCGCTGCTGATCGTGCTCCACGGGCTGGGCAGGGTGTCCGAGCCCATGCAGGAGACCATGCGCGACATCTTCCAGGAGCACTACGACGACGAGATGCGGCGCGTCAGCCACTACCTGGAGCGGCGCTACCTGCGGCTGATCATACTGCTCTGCGTGAGCATCGTGGCGCTGGAGGTGTGGATCAAGATGAACGGCCCGCGCCACGTAAATACCGTGGAGACCGTGCTCAGCAACCTGGCCGCGTTCAGCCTGTGGCAGGTCGGCTCGACGTTCATCGAGCGCACCGAGGTCTATGAGGAGCTGCTGCGCATGACCATCGCCAAGATCGCGGATATACGGTTTATGTAAAGATATCGGGGCGTCGATCACGTTAATCCTTTATGACGTCAATCAAAAATGCTTGACATCGCCGCCGCGTTGCGCTATAATGTACAAGCTGCGTAAAAATATATTTGCGGAGGTCGCTTATGGCGGACATGGAGGCGCGGGTGGAGCTGAGCTATCTGCTGGATTTCTACGGGCCGCTGTTGACCGCGCACCGGCAGGAGCTGATGCGGCTGTACTGCGACGAGGACCTGTCCCAGCAGGAGATCGCGGATCAGATGGACATCACCCGGCAGGGGGTGTTCGACGCCATCGCCAAGTCGAAGAAGCAGCTCAACGATTTTGAGAGAAAGCTGGGCCTGGTGGCGCGCTACCGCGCCCTGAGCGCGGCGGCGGAGCGGTGCGTGGAGGCGTTGAAGCGCGTGCACGCCGGCCCGGAGGATAAGCGGGCGCTGGACGAGGCCATCGCGGCGCTTAATCAGATCATCGAAAAATAAACGGACGGGGGAGGGACATTCGCCATGGCATTCGAGGGATTGACCGAAAAACTGCAAGGCGCGTTTAAAAAGCTGAACAGCAAGGGCAAGCTGACGGAGGCCGATGTCAAGACCGCGATGCGCGAGGTGCGCATGGCGCTTTTGGAGGCGGACGTCAACTTCCTGGTCGTCAAGGACTTCGTCAAGAAGGTCACCGAGCGCGCGGTGGGCGCGGACATCATGGGAAGCCTCACCCCGGGCCAGCAGGTCGTCAAGATCGTCAACGAGGAATTGACGAACCTGATGGGCGGCCAGAACGCGCGGCTGACCTATTCCCCCCAGGCGCCCACGATCTACATGATGGCGGGCCTGCAGGGCGCGGGCAAGACCACCATGTGCGGCAAGCTGGGCAATATGTTCAAAAAGGACAACAAAAAGCCCCTGCTGGTCGCCTGCGACGTGTACCGCCCGGCAGCCATCAAGCAGCTGCAGGTGGTCGGCGGCCAGGTGGGCGTCGAGGTGTTTGAAAGGGGCCAGGGCGACCCGGTGCAGATCGCCAAAGAGGCCGTGGAGTACGCCCGTTACTACGGGCGCGACCCGGTGATCATCGATACCGCGGGCCGCCTGCACATCGATGAAAAGCTGATGCAGGAGCTCCGGGACATCCGCCAGGCCGTCAAACCTCAGGAGATACTGCTGGTGGTCGACGCCATGACCGGCCAGGACGCCGTGAACGTGGCCAAGACCTTCAACGACGAATTGGGCATCGACGGCGTGATACTGACCAAGCTGGACGGCGACACCCGCGGCGGCGCGGCTATCTCCGTGCGCGCGGTCACCGGCAAGCCCATCAAGTTCTCCGGCATCGGCGAAAAGCTCAGCGACCTGGAGCCCTTCCACCCGGACCGCATGGCCAGCCGCATACTCGGCATGGGCGACGTGCTGACGCTCATCGACAAGGCCCAGGAGCAGTTCGACGAGAAGCAGGCCATCGACCTCACCCGCAAGATGCGCACCAACTCCTTCACGCTGGAGGACTACCTGGAGCAGCTCAAGCAGATGAGCAAAATGGGGTCCATCACCGACCTGTTGAAGATGATCCCCGGCGTGGGCAGCAAGATCAAGGACGTGGACATCGACGAGGAGGCCATCGGCAAGGCCCAGAAGAAGAACGAGGCCATCATACAGTCCATGACCCGCATGGAGCGCCGCAACCCGGACATATTGAACGGCAGCCGCAAGCGCCGCATCGCGGCGGGCTCCGGCACCACGGTGCAGGAGGTCAACCTGCTCTTGAAGCAGTTCGATCAGGCCCGGTCCATGATGAAGAACATGATGGGCGGCGGCAAGCGCAAAATGCGCATGCCCTTCGGCAAGCTGCCGAAGTTTTAGCGATATACGTGGCAAAACAAGCCGTATATATAAATCAATCGACATTCATTAAGGAGGAAATCCACATGGTCAAGATTCGTCTGAAGAGAATGGGCATGAAGAAGAAGCCCTTCTATCGCCTGGTTGTCACCGACAGCCGCAGCCCCCGCGACGGCCGCTTCATCGAAGAGGTCGGCTACTACAACCCCGTGTCCGAGCCCGTTGAGCTCAAGATCGACGCGGAGCGCGCCAAGTATTGGATCGGCGTCGGCGCCCAGCCCACCGATACCGTCCGCGGCCTGCTGAAGAAGGGCGGAGTCCTGTAATCATGGTTGAATTGGTGAAATATATCGCCCAGTCTCTGGTGGAAAAGCCCGAGGCCGTGGATGTGCGCGAGGTCGAGACCGAGGACAGCATCGTCATCGAGCTGCGGGTCGATCCCGAGGACATGGGCAAGGT
>JAFRFY010000168.1 GCA_017434085.1 Clostridia bacterium | reverse complement strand
TCGCAGATCACGTCCATGGCCAGGGGCAGGTGCTCGTCCACCACCTTGGCATAGAAGCAGGTGCACTCCTTGGCGGTAAAGGCGTTCAACTGGCCGCCCACGGCGTCCATCTCCTCGGCGATCTGCCGTGCGGTGCGCTTTTCGGTGCCCTTGAAAACCATGTGCTCCAGGAAGTGGCTGACGCCCGCCTCCTCCACCGTCTCGAACTGGGAACCCGAGCCCAGCCACAGGCCCACGGAAACGGACCTGAAATGGGGAATCCGCTCCCCGATGATGCGCAAGCCGTTGGGAAGGGTGATTTGGTCAAATGTCATTTGGTTTGCTCCTTTTTCCAATGTAGCCAGTGAATCTGGCGGTTATAGCCGATGTGGGCATAAAAGGGGCTGCCGCCGCCGGTCATCAGGCGCGCGCCAAGGGGCCGCAGCCGCCTGGCGTGGATCGACAGCGCCGCGGCAGCCAGGCCCTTGCCTCGGTGTCCGGGAACCGTGCACAGCGGCTCCATGTAGGCCAGTCGGTTCTCCGGCACCCACCACATGCCCGAAAAGCAGGCGTACTCCCCGGTCTCGTCGGCGATGATGACGTTGTGTTCATAGGTGGCGTGGGGCGGTGGCGCCAGGGTCTCGCCCAGCACGCCGTAATAGGAACGCTGCGCGGTCCAGTCGTCGCCGGTCACCCGCTCCGCCCAGTTTTCAAAAGGCCCGCGTTCATCGTCGCCGAAGCCCCTCCAGAAGCAGCGGGCCAGCTTCTCCGGCTCGCAGCCCGCCGGGTCGATCAGGTGAAAGCCTTTGGGCAGCGGACAGTCCAGCGCTCCGGTTTCAAAGTCGAAGACGCGATCCTCTTCCTCGTGGGCGACGACATAGCCCCGTCGCTGCACCGCCTCGATCAGCGCCGTCTGCCCCGGGAACAGCACGAAAGCCTTTTCACCGTCGAAGCAGGGCATCCGCGTCTCGCCGTACTCGACGATCTCGTCAGCCAGGGCCTCGTAGCCGGGCCGCAGGTTCACAAACACGTCGGTGCAGGGGTTTTCGTAGAAGGCGAAAGCCGCGACCCTGTCCCCGTCCAGCCACAGCCGGTCCATGAACAGGTAGTTCTTATCCAGCCAGGCCGAGGCGAGGGCGTACTCGAAGAACGGCGCGGGTACGCCGTTGGACCAGTCCTCCGCATAGACCTCGACCATAAAGTCCCAAACCCGGCCTTCATCCGACAGCGGCTGGAACTGCCTGGTGGTTATGCTGTTCATGATCTGACCTCCTCAGTCAATCCGGGACAGAAGAACCGTCCCCTTGTCCCACAGGCCAGCAGCCGTTCTCCAGGGCCCGCCGGATATCCCGCACGTAAAAGGTGATCATGGCGCTCCCCCATAGCGAACGGATGGGCATACAAAGTATGCCCATCCTCATCAATTCTTATATCGAATCAGTCACGCCTGCGCGGCCTGCGGTCGCCACCGCGGTCGCCGCCCCGGCGGTCCCTGTCGCCATCGCGGCGCGGGGGCCGGCGCACGGGCATGGAATCGTCGTCGTACACGATGTCGTTGCGGACCAGGTTCACGCGGCCCTGGCTGTCGATCTCGCCCACGCGGACCTCCAGCTCGTCGCCGATGTTGACCACGTCCTCGACTTTCTCGACCCGCTCGTTGGACAGCTTGGAGATGTGGATCATGCCGTCCTTGCCGGGGGCATACTCGACGAACGCACCGAAGCTCATGATGCGCACCACCTTGCCGGTGAACACGTCGCCCACCTGCAGATCCTTGGCGATGCCTTCGATGATCCTGCGGGCCTTCTTCGCCGCCTCGTCGTCCTCGGTGGCGATGTACACGCTGCCGTCGTCCTCGATGTCGATCTTG
>JAFRFY010000167.1 GCA_017434085.1 Clostridia bacterium | reverse complement strand
CGCCGTCACCGCCGGTGAGATCGCCAAGGAGGCCGAGTTCTTCTCCTTCGGCACCAACGACCTGACCCAGATGACCTTCGGCTTCTCCCGCGACGACGCCGCCAAGTTCCTGGGCGCCTACTACGAGAACAAGATCTACGAGTTCGATCCCTTTGCCAAGCTGGACCAGACCGGCGTTGGCGCGCTGGTGAAGATGGCCGCCGAGGCCGGGCGCAAGACCCGCCCCGACATCCACCTGGGCATCTGCGGCGAGCACGGCGGCGATCCGTCGTCCATCGAGTTCTGCCACAAGGTCGGCCTTGACTACGTGTCCTGCTCGCCGTTCCGCGTGCCGATCGCCCGCCTCGCCGCCGCGCAGGCCGCTCTGGCGGATTGATCGTAAACCGAGGTATAATTGAACGGAGCCCGTTCCCACAGCGTATGGGGACGGGCTCCGGTTCTGTATTATGATAGAGTTACAGCAAATGCGCGCAGTGCTTATCGAAGGAGATATAGGCCGAATCGCCGACGTCGAATATCTTCTTATTGACGGGGCAGTTGTCGGTGATCTTGACCAGGGTCTCGCCCACGCGCACGTGGTAGTTCTGGTAGGAGCCCATGAAGCAGCTTAGCTCCACCTTGCAGGGCAGCATGCCCTCATCGCCGATGACGATGGCCTCGGGCCGCAGCACGATCTCGGCCTCGCTGCCGGCGGATTCCTGCCGCGCGCCCTCGGTGGCCACGGCGACGGGATGGCCGTCGACGTCGATCACCGTCTCGTCGGCGCTGACCTCGCGCACCCTGCCCTTTAAGAAGTTGCACTCGCCGATGAAGTCCGCCACGAACTCGCTGTTGGGCCGGTAGTAGATCTCCATGGGCGTGCCCATCTGGGCGATGACGCCGCCGCGCATCAGTATGATGTTGTCGGAGATGGACATGGCCTCGGACTGGTCGTGGGTGACGTAGATGGCGGTGATGCCCAGCTTCTGCTGGATGCGGCGGATCTCGGTGCGCATCTGCACCCTCAGCTTGGCGTCCAGGTTGGAGAGGGGCTCGTCGAACAGCAGCACGCCCGGCTCCACCACCAGCGCCCGGGCCAGCGCCACGCGCTGCTGCTGGCCGCCGGAGAGCTGGTTGGTCATGCGGGCCTCCATGCCGGAAAGCTCTACCAGCGCGAGGATGTCGATCACGCGGCGATGGATCTCTTCCTTCGGAACCTTCCGAAGCCGCAGGCCGTAGGCCACGTTGTCGTACACGTTGTAGTGGGGAAACAGCGCGTAGCTCTGGAACACCATGGCGGTGTCGCGCTTGTTGGGGGTCAGCTCGTTGATGGGCTGGCCGCCCAGGTAGATCTCGCCCTCGTCGGGGGACTCAAAGCCCGCGATCATGCGCAGCGTGGTGGTCTTGCCGCACCCGGAGGGGCCCAGCAGCGTCACGAAGCTGCCCGGCGCGATGTCCAGCGACACGTCGTGCACGGCGTAGAAGTCCTTGCCGGTCTTGGGGTCCTTGTAAATCTTGGATATGCCTCGAAGCTCGACGCCCTTCGGCTGCTTTTCGATCAGGTTTGCCATATCAGGCGCCCTCCTTTCCGTTGATCTTCCGGCTGGTGCCGAAGCGGTCGATGACCAGGTTCATGATCATGATGGCCGCGTAGGTGATCATGATCAGTATGGTGGCGTAGGCGCAGGCCACGCCGAATTCGCCCTTCTCGGCGTATTCGTTGATGCGGCAGGTGATGAGCAGGTAGCGGGGCGTCACCAGCAAAATCACCGCGGAGATGGCCGTGATGGACCGAACGAAGGTGGTCACCAGGCCGGAGAAGAAGCTGTCCTTGATAAGCGGCAGCGTCACCGAGGTGAACACCTTGCCCGAGCCCGCGCCCAGGTCGTAGGCGGATTCCTCGATGGACTTGTCGATCTGCCTTAGCGCCGAGATGCCGCTTCGCGTGCCCACCGGCAGCGAGCGCACCACGAACACGATGATCAGTATCAGCCCCGTGCCGTAGATGCCCTGCAAAAAGCCCGTGCGGAACACGCCGCCCGCGAAGCCGCGTATGAAGCCCACGCCCAGCACCGTGCCGGGCACCGCCATGGCCAGCATGGAGGTAAACTCGATGAAGCCCTTGCCACGGAACTTGCGCTTGACCACCAGGTAGGAGATGATCATGGACAGAAGCGCCGTGATGGGCGAGGCGATGATGGAGAGTATGAAGCTGTCCTTGAAGGCCTTCCAGCCGCCCTCGGAGAACATCTTCGCAAACCACTTGAAGGTCAGGGAGTAGTCGCGGCCCCACAGCTTGAACAGCGCGCCGAAGGGCACCGCGATGTACATCAGCACCACGAACACGCTCATCAGCATGCACAGCGCCGACAGCGGGTAGCGCACGCTGTTGTCCTCGATCAGCATGCGCACGCGGCTGGCCTTGCCGGTCAGCGTGGCGGCGGTCTTGGCCTCCAGCACGTACTTCTGCACCATGAACAGTATGAGCGTGATGCACAAAAGCACCACAGCCATGGCCGCCGCGCCGGTGATGTCATACGTGCCGCCGGTGATGCGCAGGTAGATGGTGGTGGCCAGCGTGTCGAAGGAGCCACCGATGATCATCGGGTTGGCGAAGTCCGCCACGGACTCTATGAACGTCACCAGGAAGGCGTTGCCCAGGCCCGGCAGCATCAGCGGCAGCGTGACCGTGGTGAACACCTTGAGGCGCGTCGCGCCCATGTCCCGGGCGGCCTCCTCCATGGAGGGGTCGATGTTCTTCAAAAGGCCCTTGAGCATCAGGTAGACCACCGGGAAGAAGGTCAGCGTCTGCACGATCACGATGCCCCACATGCCGTAGACGTTGGCGTCGTAGATGCCTAAAATCTTCCGGGTGATGAGGCCGGACTTGCCGAACAGCAGCACCATCGACAGCGACAGCACGAACGGCGGCGACACCACGGGCAGCATGGACACCACGTCGAACAGCTTCTTGATGAAGCGGCTGCGGATGTGCACGTACACGTCCACGTAGGCGAACAGCAGGCCGATCACCAGCGAGCCGAAGCCGGTCAGCAGGCCCAGCAGCAGCGTGTTGCGCAGGGCGCGGTTGAAGGTGTAGTCCTTAAAGATGCGGGGGAAAGCGTCGAGCGACCAGTTGTTTTTGCGAAGCTGCACGCAGACGTCCGCGGGCTTAAGCCCCTCCGCCTTCTTGATCAGGCGGCCGTTGGGCTTGTAGGTCATGGGGGTCTCCGCGACCTCCATGAGCTTGCGGATGTCCAGCCAGGCCGTGCGGTCGGTGGTGTTGACCACCTTTAAGTACAGCGGGCCGTCGGCGTCCTCCAGCTTGGCCTGCCGGGGGAACAGGCTGATGCGGGAGTACAGCGGCGCCAGCTTTTCGCCGCCCTCCTCCGACACCAGGGGCAGCCTGACGTAGATGTCGTCGCGCTCGGCGGGCGCGCCGCCATCCCGCGTGCAGAAGGCCGGCTCGCCCGAGGCCAGCGCCTCCGCCGAACACAGCTCCGTCTGGCGCACCAGCACGCTGTCCACCAGCAGTATCGCCAGAGGATACACGATGAACAGCAGAAGCAGCGCGATCAGCACCGCGATGGTGACGACCATCACCGGGTCGCCGAAGAATTTCTTTCTCTCTAATCTTGCGCTCTGGCGGGCAGCCACAAGTGATCACCTCCATAGAACCAAACGAAGGGAGACAGGAAAACCCGTCTCCCCATCAGAATGACGCAGCCCGCTTATTCGGTCTTGAAGCGGTCGTCGGCCGCGGCGCCCAGGGCGTCGAAGTAATCGGCGACGTACTTGGAGGTGTTCTCCTTGGCGTCGGCGAAGTCATAGTCGATGGTCTTGGAGGGATCGAGCTCCGGGAAGGCCTGCAGCGCGGCGGGCTGTTCGGCGTCGTCGATCACCAGGAACTGGTAGGAGCCCGCGTCGTCTGCAAGCTCCACGCAGTCGGGGGACAGCGCGAACTCGATCCACAGCTTGGCGGCGTTGGGATGCTCGCAGCCCTCGAAGATGGCGGTGGAGCCGATCTCGTAGCTGGTGCCGTCCTCGGGGATGATCAGGCCGATGTTGTCGTAGCCCTGCAGGATCTGGTACACGCCGTCATGCAGGAAGCCGATGCCGATGATGCACTCGCCGGTGCCCACGTTCTTGGAGGGGCCGGAGCCGGACTTGGTGTACTGGGCGATGTTCTTGTCCAGGTCCACAAGGTACTGTATGCCCTCGTCGTGGCCCTTCATCTGCACCATGGTGTTGATGACCAGCTTGGCGGTGCCGGCGGTGTTGGGGTTGGAAAGCCAAATGAGGCCCTGGTACTCGGGCTTTAACAGGTCGTCCCAGGTCTTGGGGGCCTCGACGCCCAGGCGGTCGAGCTCCTCCTGGTTGACCATGAAGCCCAGTATGCCCTGATAGATGCCGAACCAGTAGCCGTCCGGATCGCGGTAGGCGGGCTTCAGGAGGTGCACGGCGTTGGTCGGCTCGTAGGCCATCAGCAGGCCCTCCTTGGCGGCCTCGTTGTAGGGATCGTTGGTGCCGCCGAACCACACGTCGGCGGAGGGATTGCCCTTCTCCTCGGTGATCTTGGTCTGCACCTCGCCGGTGGACAGGCGCTGATAGTCCACCTTGATGTCGTAAAGCTCTTCAAATTTCTGGCACGCGGCGATCAGATAGGGCTCCTCACAGGAACCGTAGACCACCAGCTCGCCCTCGTCCTGGGCGGCCTCCACCAGCTCGGGGTCGACCTCCGCCAGGGCGGACGCGCAAGCCAGCAGCATCAGCGCGGCCAGCAGCAGTGCAAGCAGCTTCTTCATGGATAATGACCTCCTGTCGATATTGGAATTTACCGTTTATTATTATAATATTTACATGGCGGCTTGTCAAGGGACCGGCACAAATAATCACCTCCCGCGATCAACGCGCCGGTGAAGAACCTTTTTTCACTTACGGTGTAGCATTGCGCGCCGAATTGTGATAATATGGAACAGAATAGGTAAACTGGGGCTCGTATCACGATTCCGCGCCGGACCGCGTCGGCTCACAAACGGAAAGAGAGAAACAGCGCATGTATTACTCCGCGATAGGCCTGCTGGCGATACTGATGCTCCTGCTTTTGTCGGTGTTCGCGTTTATGTCGTTTACGCGGCAGCTGGGCGCGAAGGGCAAGGGCAACAAGTACCTGGCGCTGGCGTTGTACGGTCTGATCATGGCGCTTTTCCTGTTCATACAGCTGTGGTGGCCGTACCTGCCGCTCTACAGCGTCGCGTACCTGCTGGGGACGTGCGTGATGCACACCTTCGTGGTCATCGACGAAAAGGAGGAGTACCGCCGCGGGCTGGAGGAGGCCGCCCGGATCTCCGCGCTGAAGGACACCATCGTCTCCCTTCTGGACAACATGCCCGCCATGACCTACACCAAGGACGCCGAGACGGGCGCGTACCTGGCGTGCAACCAGGCCTTTGCGAATTACGCCCAAAAGGCGCGCCCGGCGGAGGTGGCGGGGCTCACCGACGCGCAGATCTTCGACCAGGAGACGGCGGCGCGGGTGGTGGAGGACGACAGGATGGCCCTGTCCATGGACGAGCCCTACATATTCTTTGAGGACGTGCACGACACCGTCGGCAACCGGCGGCAGTTCCAGACCACCAAGCTGAAATACCACAACTTCGCCGGCCGGCTGTGCGTGCTGGGCATGAGCCAGGACGTGACGGACCTGGTGCGCATCCGCCGGGAGAGCGCGACGTCGAAGGAGGCCTACGCGAAGGAGCGCGGCGCGGGCATCATCTACACCCACATCGCCCAGGCGCTGGCCCGGGGGTATTCGGAACTGTATTACATCAACCTGGACACCGAGGAATACACGGAATACCGCACCGACGACGACACCGGCACGCTGACCGAGGCCCGGCGCGGCTGGCACTTCTTCGAGACGTGCCGCCTGGAGGCCGAGCAGGTCGTGCATCCCGACGACCGGGCGATGGTGATATCGGCGCTGGACCGCAAGACCCTCGTGGCGGCGCTGGACCGCAACAGGACCTTCGTGATGACCTACCGGCTGATCTCGGAGGACGGGCCGGTCTACGTGAGCTCGCGCATCTGCCGCATGCAGGACGACGAGCGCTACATCGTGCTGGGCGTGTCGGACGTGGACGAGCTGATGAAGCAGCGCCGCGCGACCGAGCGGATGAAGGAGGAGCAGATCGCCTACGCCCGGCTGAGCGCGCTCACCGGCGACTTCCTCTGCATCTACGTGGTGGCCCCGGAGACGGGCCGCTACCGGGAGTTCAGCGCGACCCAGAGCTACCAGTCCTTCGCCCAGGCCAAGGAGGGGCAGGACTTCTTTGAAAAGGTGCGGGAGGCCGCCCGCGCCTATAACCACCCGGACGACCTGAACCGCTTCCTCTCGGCGTTCACCCGGGAGAAAGTCATGGCGGAGATCGCGCGCTACGGCATCTTCACGGTGAGCTATCGCCTGATGATGGACGGCGAGCCCCGCTACGTGCAGCTCAAGGCGGCCATGGTGGAGGAGAAGGAGGGCGCGCGGCTGATCGTCGGCATCAACGACATCGACGCCCAGGTCCGGCAGGAGGAGGCGTATGTCGAGCGCCTGGCCAAGGCGCGCATCGAGGCCAAGGTGGACGCGCTGACCGGCGTGAAGAACAAGCTCGCCTTCCAGGAGGCCGAGGCGCGGCTGAACGCCCAGATCGAAGCGCAGCGCGCGCCGGAGTTCGCCGTCGTGATACTGGACGTCAACGACCTAAAGAAGGTCAACGATACCGAGGGGCACAAGGCCGGGGACCAGTACATCCGCGACGCCTGCAGGATCATCTGCGAGACCTTCAAGCGCAGCCCCGTGTTCCGCGTGGGCGGCGACGAGTTCGCGGTCATCGCCCAGGGCAACGACTATGCGTGCATCGACGCGCTGATCGACCGGGTGCGCGCGTATAACGCCGAGGCCCAGCGGGGCGGGGGCATCGTCATCGCCTGCGGCATGGCGAAGCGCGCGGACGACCCGAGCGTCGCCGCGGTGTTCGAGCGGGCGGATCAGAATATGTACGAGGACAAGAACAGGCTCAAGACGGGACGAGAGTGAAGAGTGGAGAGTGAAGAGTGGAGATGTCGTTAGTCGCGCATCAAAACTCCACCCTCCACCCTCTCAAGGCGAGAGGTTGATATCAGGCAGGAAGGAAAGGCAGCGCATGGAACACAGCAATAACGGCATTTCCACAGGGGCGACAGGCGGGCGCCGGGCCGGCGGACTGCGGTCCGGCTTCACGCCGCTGGGCATGTGGGCGTTCTCCATCGGCACGAGCATCGGCTGGGGGTCGTTCATCGTCACCTGCAACACCTATTTGCAGAAATCCGGCGTGCTCGGCACGGTGTTCGGCATGCTGCTGGGCATGGCGGTCATACTCGTGATCACCTGGAACCTGCAATACATGATCCAAAAAGCGCCCGGCGCGGGCGGCATCTACACCTTTGAAAAGAAGGTCGGCGGCAAGGACCTGGGCTTTTTGGCCTTCTGGTTCGTGCTTTTGACCTATCTGGCCATACTGTGGGCCAACATGACCTCGCTGCCGCTGTTCGCGCGGTTCTTCCTCGGAAACGCCTTCCGATTCGGCTTCCGTTACCGCATATTCGGCTATGAGGTGTGGCTGGGCGAGGCGCTGCTGTCCATGGGCGCGGCGGTGCTCATCGGCATACTGTGTTTAAACAGCGCCCGCCTGCCCAACCGCATCATGATCGTCGCGGCGCTGACCTTCGCGGCGGGCTTCACGGTGTGCGCCGTGGTCGCCCTTTTAAGGCACGACGGCGCGTTCAGCTACGCTCCGCTGTACACCGAGGGCTCCGGCGCGTTCGCGCAGATCGTGCGCATCGCCGCCATCTCCCCCTGGGCGTTCATAGGCTTTGAGAACATCTCCCACTTCTCGGAGGAATACAGCTTCCCGGTGAAGAAGGTGCGGGGCATACTGATCGCCTCCGTGCTGGTCACCACGCTTTTATACCTGTTCGTGTCGCTGCTGTCCGTGTCCGCCTATCCGCCGGAGTATGAAAGCTGGCTTATGTACATCCGCGACATGGGCAACCTGGAGGGCATCAAGGCGGTGCCGGCGTTCTACGCCGCCCATCACTACCTGGGGCAGGCGGGCGTGACGGTGCTGATGCTGTCGCTGTTCGGCGTGATACTGACCAGCCTCATCGGCAACATGCTGGCGCTCTCCCGCCTGCTGTACGCGGCGGGCCGCGAGGGCGAGGCCCCCCGGGGGCTGGCGGGCCTCAACCGGCGCGGCGTGCCGGGGGCCGCGGTGATCACCGTGGTGGCGGTGTCGATGTGCATACCCTTCCTGGGCAGGACGGCCATCGGCTGGATCGTGGACGCCACCACCCTGGGCGCGACCATCATCTACGGGCTGATCTCCCACGCGGTGTACCGGCACGCCCGGAGTGAAAACGCCCGGGCGGAGCAGGTGACCGGCGTACTCGGCCTGATTCTGATGGTGTGCTTCATGCTGCTTCTGCTGATCCCGGGGCTTCTGCCCTTCCACGCCATGGAGACGGAATCCTACATACTGTTCATCGCCTGGGCGGTGCTGGGGCTGGTGTACTACCGGATACTGATGCGCACGGAGAACCACCTGGGCTACGGGCAGAGCGTGATCGTGTGGATACTGCTGCTGGTGCTGGTGCTGTTCGCTTCCATGATGTGGGTCTCCCGGGAGACGGAGAACGCGGCGAACGACGCCGTGGAGCGCATCTACCAGTATCACCAGAGCCATCCGGACCACGATGTGGACGCCGGGGGCGGGGAGGAGCGCGTGAGCTACCTGCACGAGCAGGCGAAGGCCATCAGCAGCACCAACACGCTCTACACCGCCGTGTCGCTGGGGCTGTTTTTGCTGGTCGTCACCATGCTGGTGAACAACTACCGGGATACGCAGAAGCTGGGGGAGCGGCTGACCGAGGCGGAGAACGAGGCCATCGCCGCGAAGAAGATCGCGGAGCTGAAGGAATCCATCAGCGCGCTGCTGGACAACATCCCCGGCCTGACCTTTACCAAGAACGCCCGGACCGGCGTGTACCTGGCGTGCAACCAGGCCTTCGCCAACTACTGCCACAAGGATACCCCGGAGGGCGTGGCCGGGCTCACCGACGCCCAGATCTTCGACGCCGAGACCGCCGCCCACTTCGTGCAGGACGACCGTATCGCCCTGTCCATGGACGAGCCCTACATATTCTTTGAGGACGTGCCGGACGCCGCGGGCAACCAGCGGCAGTTCCAGACGACGAAGCTGAAATTCATCGATTCCACCGGGCGCGTGTGCCTGCTGGGCATGTGCCAGGACGTGACGGACATGGTGCGCATACAGCACGAAAACGCCATGACCAAGGAGGCGTATGAGAACGCCCGAAGCTCCGGCATCATGTACACCCACATCGCCCAGACGCTGGCCCGGGATTACACCGACATGTTCTACGTCAACCTCGACACGGAGGAGTTCATAGAGTACCGCCGGGGCGACGCGAGCAGCGCCCTGTCCGAGATGCGGCGCGGCTGGCACTTCTTCAGCGACTGCAAGGCGGAGCTATCCCAGGGCGTCTGGCCCGACGACCGGGAGGCCTTCTTAAACGCCATGGAGCGCCGCACGCTGATGAATGCCCTGGACCGCAAGGACACCTTCATGATGACCTACCGGCAGACGGGGGAAAACGGCCCCACCTACGTCAGTATGAAGGTCTCCCGCATGGAGGACGACGAGCACTTCATCATCGTGGGCGTCACCAACGTGGACGCCGAGATGCGCGAGGCTATGGCCAAGAGCGAGGCCCTGGCCGAGGCGCTGACCTCCGCCGAGGAGGCCAACAAGGCCAAGACCTCCTTCCTCTCCAGCATGAGCCACGAGATCCGCACGCCCTTGAACGCCATCATCGGGCTGGGCACCCTCGCCCTGCGGGATGAGAGCCTCAACGAACGCACCCAGGACTACCTGCAGATGATCGGCGGCAGCGCGCGGCACCTGCTGGAGCTCATCAACGACATACTGGACATGAGCCGCATTGAATCCGGCCGCCTGGTGCTGCGCCGGGAGGTGTTCTCGCTGAGCGGCATGCTGGAGCAGATCAACACCATGGTGCTGGCCCAGTGCCGCGACAAGGGGCTGACCTACGACTGCCGCATGATCAACCACGTCGATGACAGCTACATCGGCGACGACATGAAGCTCAAGGAAGTGCTCATCAACATACTGTCCAACGCCGTCAAGTTCACTGAGGCGCCGGGCAGCGTCACGCTGACGGTGGAGCGCACGGTGGCCTTTGAGGACCAGTCCACGCTGTGCTTCCGCATCAGGGACACCGGCATCGGCATGGACAGGGCCTTCATACCGAAGATATTCGACGCCTTCTCCCAGGAGGACGGAAGCCACAAGACCAAGTACGGTAGTACCGGCCTGGGCATGGCCATCACCAAGCGCATCGTGGAGATGATGAACGGCTCCATCGCCGTGGAGTCCGAGAAGGGCGCGGGCACCGAGTTCGCCGTGACGGTCACCCTGAGAAACTGCGACCAGAAGGGCGCGCAGAAGGAGAGCGCCATCGACCCCCAGGCCCTGTACGTGCTGGTGGTGGACGACGACACCATCGCCGCCGAGCACGCCCGCATGGTACTGGACGAGGTGGGCATACGCGCCGACGTCGCCTCCAGCGGCGAGGAGGCGCTGCGCATGATGGAGGTGCAGCACACCAAGCACAGGCCCTACAACCTGGTGCTGATGGACTGGAACATGCCGGGCATGAACGGCCTGGAGGCCTCCGCCGAGATCCGCAAGCAGTACGACAGCGAGACCACCGTGGTGGTGCTGACGGCCTACAACTGGGATGACATCCAGGAGGAGGCGCACCGCGTGGGCGTGGACAGCTTCCTCACCAAGCCGCTGTTCGCCGCGAACGTCATCGAGGAGTTCGAGCGCATCGCCCGGCGCAACAACATGAGCCTGCTCAAGGAAAAGCAGCGGGCGGACCTGACCGGGCGGCGCATACTGCTGGCGGAGGACATGGAGATCAACGCTGAGATCATGCTGGACATCCTCGAGATGGAGGGCATCGAGGCCGACCACGCCGAGAACGGCAAGATCGCCGTGGAGATGTTTGAGAACAGCGCCGTCGGGACCTACGCGGCGATACTGATGGACGTGCGCATGCCGGAGATGGACGGCCTGGAGGCCGCCGCCGCCATCCGCGCCCTCGACCGGCCGGACGCCAGGCGCATACCGATCATCGCCCTGACCGCCAACGCCTTCGACGAGGACGTGCAGCGGTCGCTCCAGGCGGGCATGAACGCCCACCTCACCAAGCCCATCGAGCCCAACAACCTCTACAAGGCGCTGGGAGAGCTGATCTACGCGGCGGAGAACGCCGGTTAAAGGGGTAACTGCCGGGGGGAAGAAGCAGGGGGGAGAAATGCAGCCGTGAGCAGAGCCGTCAAGCGCCGGGATGAAAAGACGATATTCCAGTCCGGGATCACGGATTACGAAGCCTTTCTGAAGGAGAACCAGAAGAAGATCAACCTGATGCTCAACAAGTTCCTCAGGTTCTCCATACTGATCGGCCCGCTTCTGATGCTGGCCATACGCTTCGGCATATTCCACAGCGTCACCTATGCGTCGTGCGTCATCGTGTCCCTGCTGGTGCTGTCGCTCTCGTGCATCCACTACGTGCTGACCATGCGGGAGGGCAACACCGTGCGCGCGGCGGTCATCGCGTTTCTGGCCATCGACACGCTGCTGGTACTGATGAACAGCGCCCACATCGGCATCTACATCACCTGGTTCGTGGTGCCCCTCATCAGCCTGCTGTTTTGCGACTTCAAGGTCTACGCCATCGCCGTGGCGATCAACTACGCCATGATGACCTTGTCGGTGTGGCTCGTGTCGCCCTACTACGCGAGCCTGCGGGTGGATTTCGACCGGCCGTTTCAGTACTTCGCGGGGCGGATGGGCGGCTTTACCATCGAGACTGCGATCATGGTGGTGGCGGGGTACTGCCTGTGCCGACTGTCCACCTCCTACTACCGGGAGCTGATCGAGAAGTACCGCATACTCAGCGACAACAAGCGCCAGATGAACGCGCAGATGGCCATACTGGAATCCATGTCGGAGATCTACGAGTACGCCAGCCTGATCGACCTCGACGCCATGACGGAGACCGCCATACGCGACACCCGGGCGGCGGACCGGCACGCCTCCGGGACGATCAGCGGCGGCCAGTCCCGCATGAACGCGAAGCTGATGCCCTCGATCGCCGCGGAGAGCCGGCAGGCCTTCGCGGATTTCGCCGACCTGTCCGGCGCGCTCACACGGATGCACGACGTACAGAGCATGGACAGGGAGTTTTTAAGCGCCGAGACGGGCTGGTTCCGGGCGCAGTATATCGTGGTCGAGCGGCGGCCGGACGGCGCCCCCGCGCGCATCATCTATACCATACAGAACATCGACCGGCAGAAGCGCAGGGAGGAACAGCTGATCCGCATCTCCATGACCGACGAGCTCACGGGCCTCGCCAACCGGCGCGGCTATGACACGGACATGGCGGCGCTTCGGAAAGAGGGCATGGGGGAGGACTTCGTGCTCTTCTCCGTGGACGTCAACGGCTTGAAGGAGGCCAACGACACCCGGGGCCACGTGGCCGGGGACGAGCTGCTCATGGCCACGGCAGAATGCCTCACGACGGTCATCGGGCCCATCGGAAAGGTCTACCGCACCGGCGGGGACGAGTTCCTGGCCACCGCGATGACCGACGCCCCGTCGGCGGTGCTGGAGGAAATCAGGAGCCGGTCCGCCGCCTGGCGCGGGGCGTATGGGGAGGCGCTGTCGTTATCCGTCGGCTACGCCGCCCGCAGGGACCATCCCGACGCCGATATCCACGGCCTGGAGATCCGGGCGGACCAGATGATGTACCGCGCCAAGAGCCGCTATTACAGCGCCCCCGGAACCGACCGACGTCGGAATCACCAGGAGACCGCGTGAGGGTAAAACAGACCATCGTCGCTTTTGCGGAATCGCCGGGCGGCGGTGGCTTTTTTTGCCCCGCGCGCGGGAATCGTAACGACAGTATGTAAAATCTGATAAAGATATGGGAAGGATCGGGTGCGTAACCGTCTGTGTAACACCTTAACGCTAATATAAACTATGATAAAAACCATGTCATCATTTTCTCCCGAGCAGATCGGGGAGCGATCGGTCCCTGCGACAACCCGTGATGTGGTAATGATTTTTACACCATATCGAGAATATTGACCATTGAAATAATCGAGCAAAACGCATAGAATGATATGTAGAGATATAGGTATCTGACCTTACGAAAACGTATTCGAAACGCTGGACACACACAAATCTCATTGAATCGGTAAGCGCGGGCGGATCGACGCCCCGCACGTTGCAATAGGTAAAAACCCTCGGGTTGTGGCTTGACTCGGGGAATTTGTCATATATTTCCACTGTACCCGACCGGTGGTTGAAAGGTGATTGCGATGAAGAGAAATGATCGTCTAAACGAGGTGTTCCGGAAATTCAGGCAGAAGCGCGCGCTTCGGAGGTTCATTTCCCTGTTTTCGGTGTTCGTGCTGCTGCTCACGATCAACACCCTGAAAATGAACGCGGACACGCTGGAGCGCATACCCAGCTGCGGCATTGCGGAGCACGAGCACGGCGCGGAGTGCTTCGACGAGGCGGGGAACCTCGTCTGCGGCCTGGAGGCGCACGCCCACACGGACGCCTGCTATCAGGAGCGCCCGAAGGGGACCGTGGCCGCGGAGGCCGTGGATACGGAGGTTTGCGAGGCGGACGATCAGGAGCTTGACAGCGGCTTGACGGAAGACGGCGCGACCCCGGAGGAAGGCTCCGCGGAAGACGCGGGCGACGCGATACAGTCCGGCGCCGTGGACGCGGCGGTGGATGAGCTCGACGGCCTGACGCTGGACGATGCCGCGGAGGATGGCGATACCGCCGAGGATGGCGATGCCGCGGAGGGCGGCGATACCGCCGAGGGCGGCGATATTACCGAGGGCGACGATACCGCCGTGGACGGTGAAATCGCGGAGGACGCCGGGGAGGAAGCGCCCGGCACCCCGACCTACAGCATCAGGAACCGTGAATTTGTACTCGCCAGCGAGCTCGCCGGCGCGATGGGCCTGGACCTGGCCCGCGTGCAGGACGTCGCCGCCGTCGAAAACGAGGACGGCACCGTGAGCGGCATCGGCGTCGAGGCGCTGGACGGGGACTGGCTGATCTACGCCGCGCGGGAGTTTGACGAGGCCGAGGTGGCGTTCATACTCGACGAGGGCATCGAGGTGGCCGTGCTGACCGACGGCGTGCCGCTCACCGCCCCGGAGAGCGACCGGACGGCGGAAGGGTCTTCAGACGAGGTCGACCTCACCGATTCGGAGGAGGATACCGCGGACGACGCCGAGGACATCGACGACGCGCAGGCGGACGACGCGCAGGTTGCCGCCGGGAGCGAGGATGGCACCGTCGAGGAGGATAATGATGTAGAGATCGGCGACGACGCCGAGGATATGGCCGGGGACGCCGACGAGGATGTCTCCGCTGACGAGGACGCGGCTGACGAGAATGTTCCCGCCGACGAGAATGCCCCCGCCGACGAGAATGCCCCCGCCGACGAGAATGCCCCCGCCGATGAGGGCGCGGCTGACGAGAATGTTCCCGCCGACGAGGACGCGGCTGACGAGAATGTTCCCGCCGACGAGGACGCGGCGGTCACCGATGCCGGTGAAGAAGCCGGGGATGAGGCCGTCGCGGCGAAGGCTGACGGCGAGGCCGAGGGTGACAAGATCGACGAAGCCGACGAGGACGGCGAGGCCGAGGGTGACAAGGCCGACGAAGAAAAGTCTGACGAGGAAGAATCTGACGAAGAAAAGGTAGACGAAGAGAAGTCTGACGAGGATAAGGCCGACGAGGAAAAGGCCGACGAGGAGAAGTCCGACGAAGAAAAGGCCGACGAGGAAAAGGCTGACGAGGACGCCGAGGACGGCGAGGACGCCGAGGGCGAGGACGCCGAGGACGCCGAGGACGGCGAGGACGCCGAGGATGCCGCGGACACCGAGGACGAAAGCACCGACGGCGAAGCTGGCGGCGACACCGACGGCGAGAGCAGCGCGCCCGGGTCGGACGAGGCCGAGGGTGCCGAGGGTGCCGACGGGCAGGCTGCGTCCCCCGTGGCGGACGACCACACGCTGACCGTGGACCTGTCGGAGGAACAGACCTATCCCCTGTCCCTGCGCGGGCTGATGTCGATATTCCAGACCGCGCCGGTGGCCGAGCAGCCCCAGGCCGACGCGGAGGCTGCGGCGGAGGCGGATGCGCCCCAGGCCGACGCTGACGCTGAGGCGGAGGCGGATGCGCCCCAGGCGGAGGAAGAGGCGGCCCCTGCGGAGCCGGTGGAAGCCGAGGCCGAGGCGGTCGAGCCTCAGGCGGACACAGAAGCGACCGAAGTCGGTACCGTTGAGGACGCCGTGGTCGAGGCGGTACAGGAAGAGACCCTGGTCGGTTCCGAGGATATGGCCGAACCGGAGGCCGGGGAAGCGGTCGAGGTGTCCGACATCGAGGCCGCCGTCGAGGAATACGTCCAGAGCGAAGCGGTGGAGGCGGCCGCGGCGGAGGTCGAGGTCACCATGGCCGCGCCGGAGCCGGTGGTCGCTGCGCCCGAGCCCGTGATCGATCCCGAGGCGGCGCTGGCGCTCTCCATAGAATATGATGAAACGCTGCTCAGCGTCGAGGAGACCGGCGAGGACTGGCTGATCACGCCCGTCGCCGCCTTCGAGCGGACCGAGCTTACGGTGGGCGGCGTGTACACCATCGCGTTCATCAACTTCACCGTCGAGGCCCCGGTCGCCATGCCGGCCCAGACCTTCGAGGGCGCGACCGACTACATCACCGTGAAGGTGGAGGCGGGCGAGGGCGCGTTCCCCGAGGGGACGACCATGCAGCTTGCCGACATCGAGGACGAGAACGTTTTGAGCGACATCGGCGACGCCGCCGTGACCGAGGATTTCGTTGAGGTCAAGCGCGTGCACGCCGTGG
Source organism: Clostridia bacterium (assembly GCA_017434085.1). Lineage (GTDB taxonomy): Bacteria > Bacillota > Clostridia > Christensenellales > Aristaeellaceae > UBA2862. The sequence goes on along the minus strand of JAFRFY010000167.1, from coordinate 16,768 downwards.
ACATCACCTTCCGCGACGCGGAGGGCAACGAGATCGAGCCGCTGATCCCCATCTCCGTGGTCATGAGCGTCAGGGAGATCGAGCAGGATCAGCAGACCGTGGTGGTCCACGTGGACGACGAGGGCAACGCCGCGGTGGTCGAGGAGACCGAAGTGCCCGCCGCCGACGTGCAGCCCGAAGCCCCCGCTGACGAAGCGCAGGCCGAAGCTCCCGCCGCCGACGCGGCGCAGGATGACGCGCCCGCCGCCGCGGAGGCTGAGGGCGGGGAGATCGCGCCCGTGGCGGCGGAGGCCGTCATCGAGGAAGCGTCCGAGGAGCGCGTGGCCTTCATGGCGGACGCCTTCTCCATCTATGCCATGGTGGTCACCCAGAAGATCGAGACGAAGGTCATCACCGCGGAGGGCGAGACCTACAACATCACCGTCAGCTACGGCCCCGAGGCGCAGATTCCCATGGGGGCGACGCTGAGCGTGTCCGAGATCGAGGGCGACGCGGCGCAGGGCTACCTGGAGCGCACCGAGGAGACGCTGGATAAGGCCCAGGTCGTCACCCGCGCCCGGTTCTTCGACATCAAGATCATGGACGGCGAGACGGAGGTTCAGCCCGCCGTGCCGGTGACGGTGCAGGCCGTGCTGGCGAACGACGCCCGGGACGAGGCCGAGAACGCCGACGCCGTGCCCTGCGCGGTGCACTTTGCCGACGATACCGTCGAGCAGCCCGACGTGGTGGAGGCCGCCGAGACCGGCGAGACCGTGGTGTTCCGCGCCGCCAGCTTCTCCGTGTGGGGCGTGGTGTACACCGTGGACTTCCACTGGACCGTCAACGGCGAGACCTTCGATTACAGCATTCCCGGCGGCGATTGCGCCTCCCTGCGCGACCTGCTGGGCTTGCTGAACATGGTCGCGGACGACCCGGAGACCGAGGCCAACGAGCTTGACGACTTCATGGCCGCCATCGAGAGTGTGACGTTCAGCGATCCCGGGCTGGTGCTGGTCCATAAAATAGAAGAAGACACCACCGTGGGCGCGCTCAGGGCGGCGCTTGAGGTGGAATCGGAGTACTCCGCCGCGCTGACCGACGAGCAGCGCGCAGAGATCGACGCGCGCGAACTGGCCGCCGGGGACTGGGCGCTGTTCAGCCTCAAGCCCTTCTCCACGCCGGAGACCCTCACCATCAACATGGACAACGGCGACACCTTCGCCATCGCCGTTACCGACGCGCAGATCACCACGCGGGTGCTGGCCGCCGACGGACAGACCTATAAGATCACCCTCACCTTCGGCCCGGAGGCGGAGATCCCGCTGGACGCGGAGTTGAAAGCCGAGGAGATACTGGAGAGCGAAAAGCCCGGGCTGTATACGTGGTATATGATGAAGGCTGGAGAGGTGCTCTATACCGATCTGTTTAATCCCATCAACGACGCCCGCTTCTTCGACATCGAGATTCTGTCCAACGGCGAGAAGATCGAACCGGAAGGAATCGTCTCCGTCAGTATTGCCCTGGAAAGCGAGACCGAACAGGCAGACAATTTGACGAAGGTCATCCATTATGAAGAAGATGGCCCGGTTGTGATGAATTCCTGGGAGGAGGACAATGCAAGCATCAAGTTTGAAACTGAATCCTTCTCGATTTATGGTGTGGTTGCCGTTCCCTCCAATTCTCCGACGGGAATCAGTGATTTGGCGGGTAGGCGCTTTACCATGCAGCACGGGAATAATTATGTGACTTCAACTTCTGTACAAGACACGGTAAAAAAACTTGGCAAGAGCACCAACTCAAATGATGCTGCTGTTTGGCAATTTGAGGGGACATATTTAGAAAACAGGTATTATATCTCGACAATTGTCAATGGGTCAAAGAAGTATTTGTATTTTGACAGAAACAGTAATGATAATGCTCATGCCCTGTTGAGTGATGTACCTCAGATGTTTGGTGTTAGTGACACTGGAGATGGAACTTATGCGCTATGTGGATATTACGAATTCGGGGATCAAAAAGCCGAATACTATCTGAATGAATTCGGTGGTTCCGGTGGAAATGGATTTGCGGGTTGGCATGAGAGATCAAATAATTATGATAGAATGAAGTTGAACTTCAATAGCCAGCCTTTGCTCTATGGACGGGAATACATGATCGTTCTGGAAAAGAATGAGAAATACTATGTGGTCCTGAACGATGGTACACTAGAAGAGGTTCTTCGGTGGTATGAGGAGAATGGACAACAAAAGGTCGAAGTCTCTCGCCCCATGATGTGGAAATATGAAAGCTCCGGAAACAACTATAATGATGTTTATATTACTCACCAGGCGTTTGCCAGGACCACTGACTGGGCTTCCGTTGCCGATACATGGTATTACAGGTACCTGACGCCCAGCGGCAATACCGATGGAACGATCGGCATCAATACCGATAAGGTTGAGAAAGTAGGACAGCCAAATCAGGCTACGGATGCAGCAAACGCTGCATTAAAAGCCAACAGTGCGGTTCAGTATGATGCAAGCAACAAGACCATCAAGAGTATGTATAACAACCAGTATTTGAGCGTAGATGGCAATGGAAAGAACATGACCGCGGTATCCTCTGTCGGAGAAGCGGCGAAGGTGTATTTTCTCACGATGGATCAGTTCAGAGTTGAGCATGCAAATGATACTATAAGAAAATACAATCTTGTGAATCACATTGATATCGAGATTAATGCCACCGCTCGACTGACTGTTCCTCTGGGAAATACCAAAGTGTATGACGCAAGTCACAAAGAAATCAACATCGACGGTGACAGGATTTTACACCTTCAGGAAAAGGTTTTGGTAACACCTCAAGACTTGAAAAATGCAAGTATCGAAGCGTATACCAAAAATGATAACGGAGTTAAGAATCCTCTGGATGATGCTTATACCATCACCGGCTATTCAGGCAATGCGCCCATGGGCATTACGGATTCACAGGTGCGTGTTGAGGGAAGATTCCTGGTCTCTACTTACTTTAATGCCAAGGAGAATTCCAGCGATCAAAAAAATAATATCTACAGCACGGATGGGGGAGTTGATTCGTCGTATCATAGGGAACAGAGATATAATAACAGGGTTTTCTATGACCTTTCGACGAAAAAGGAAGTGAGATTTTATCTCACGTATGATGACCCTGTCTCTGGACAAACGATTCAACTGTGTGATGCCCGTGGCAACGCATTGTACATTGACTCTATTGTTGAGCTGACGGGAAGCTTTGACTATTGGGACCCGAACAACGCTTGTCCTGTACTTCACGAAGGATGGAATGCCGATAATGATTTTATTACGGATTGGAAGGAAAGGAATATTCTTTACACCGGAACCAGTGGAATGGACTTTACCATTGGTTCAGATGGCAGCGGGAAGCTCAATAAGCCGGGGATTCAGATTACCAAGTACATCTATGACGAAGCTGGTAATCAGATCAAGCTGTTACAACCTACTGAAAGTACGTTTGACATCTATCAAAAGAATATCAACCAAAGTGCGTCCCCTGATACAATACGCAACGACTATACAAACGTAGTTAGAAATGTTAATGTAGGAACATTCAACCAACAGATGGATGACAATACACTTGTAGACACGACAAAACCAGAGGAACGCAACGACATTTATGGAGGCTATACGAATACCCATAGTGTGCAGGTTGATGTAGCGAAAAGTGGAACGGGTTCTGACTATGACTACAGCGTGACACCGGGCATGATATATATAAAGGAGAGAGCTGACAGCATACAGGACACTATCACTGACGAAAATGGAAAGACATGGGAGTATCAATATACGGTCATCAAGACAGAATACATCAAGCGCGAGGCAAATGATACCACAGACAGGTATCACTTTACCCGCAAGATGACAGAGAAGAACGAATACAACAGCGTACCCGAGGTTGCTGGTTACTATTATAAAGACGAGAACAATGATACCAGCAACCCGAACAACAGCGACAGCCTTGACTTCTACGTCTACAACGTTTACAGACCCGCAAAGACCTCCGTCGTAGTCCACAAGGCTTGGGAGCAGAATGGAGAGCCCTATTCGCCCGAAGCGGGTACGACGGCTGATATCTACCTTGGCCGCTACAAGCTGACGCCGAAGGCGGATTACACCTCCGCGGACAACGAGACCAAGGCCCGCGTCATGATCTACCAGACGAACTACAACCCGAAGAACGCCGTTTGGTTTGAGAATAACCGCGACCTCCGCCCGGGCGATACGCTGGATATCACCTTTGGACACCAGTACCACGAGGTGGTCAGGTATAGCATTAATGGTGTTTCGGAACAGCCATTCCCTGTCTATGACGATGACAACAAGCCAAGCGATTGGGTATACGATACCATCATAGTGACCATCCCGTCCGACGGCAAGTTGATCATCGCACTGGACGACGAGTGGGGTGGCGTCGCCGGCAAGATCACCGTGAAGCGGGGCAACGATGTCATTGCCTCCATCGATGATGGCGATGTTCCCGATTCGCCCTATGAGAATCCGGACATGGTGTATACCATCGAGAAGGATGCCAACGATAAGCCTCTGGAATTCGGCCCGGTGAAGCTGCCGTCGGCCAACACCTGGACTGGAAGCGTGGAAAACCTCGATCCCTATGATGAGAACGGAAACCAGTACCGCTACTTCATACTGCGCGAGGAGTGCAACAAGGAAGGAACCCTCCTGGTGGTCGGCAAGGCGGAAAATGGCGAGGTGCTGACCTCTGACGGCATGGAGGACGATCCACCCCTGACGGCAACCAACCAGGTGCCCGCCACCACCATCACGATCAAGAAGACGGACAAGAACAGCCAACCTCTGCCCGGGGCCGTGTTCAGGCTGAGCATGAATAAAAACGGCTCGTGGGTCACCATCAAGGACAATATCACTGTCGCGGTGCCCGAGGAAGGTACGGACGCTACGGCCTCGGTGCCGAATCTGTTCGACGGTCGCTATAAGCTGACGGAGGTACAGGCGCCCGCCGGATATATCATCCTGAACCAGGAAATCTACTTCAACATCCAAAATGGCAACATCTCCCTGAGGAAGGAAAACGGCGCTACCGCGGATGGAGAGGCCTACAACAACATGGTCGCGGTTGGCGATGGTACCATGTTTACCGTACAGAACGAACCCGGCGTCTCCCTCCCCGCCACCGGCGGCATGGGTACCGGCGTGGTCTACCTCGCGGGCGGGCTGCTCACCCTGCTGGCGCTTGCTCTCCTGATCACCAAACGCCGCGCCGACTGACCTTGTTCTCCCGGCTCCTCGCGGAATCGGGAATCAAGATAAACACCTCCCGCCGACGGTTCTGGTACAACGGCGGCGGGAAGCGAAAACCCCCGACCATGCGCATCATGTTGCCGTGTTCAGCTGCGCGGCGACGCCGATTCGCGCATCGCCGGGGGTTGAATTATGCCTGATTGACGATAAAAACAACCCGTTCCGCCTTGAAACCTTACATGATCTATAATATAATGGGGGTGAAACCGGCTGTCAGGAGGTGCTTGTATGAATTGGCACATCGTCGCGGACTCGAGCTGCGATTTGCTTGCGCTGGCGGAATGTCCGCCGAACGCGGATTTCTCCACCGTTCCCTTCTCGATTCGCATCGGCGAAAAGGAGTACATCGACGACGAAAACATGCCGGTGGAGGCGATGCTGACCGCCAACGAGGTCCACGGCGTGCCGGCGCAGACCGCCTGCCCCGCGCCGCACGAATGGGTGGAGCGCTTCTCCGCGCCCGGGGCGGTGCTGGCGTTCACTATCTCCAGCGCGCTGTCCGGCAGCTACAACAGCGCCTGCACCGCCAGGGAGATGGTCCGGGAGGACATGCCCGAAAAGCCCATCGCCGTGATCGACACCCGCGCCACCGGGCCGGAGACCGTGCTCATCATCCGCAGGGCGTGCCGTCTCATCCAGCAGGGGCTGCCCTTCAAGCACATCGAGCGGGAGCTTGTGGAGACCGCCGCGCGCACGCACATACTGTTCTCGCTGGCCTCCTACCACAACCTGATAAGGGCCGGGCGCGTCAACCGGCTGGTGGGACTGCTCGCCGGACACCTGCACCTGTGGGGCATCGGCATCGGGGACGAGAACGGCAAGATCGCCATGCGCGGCAAGGCCCGCGGCGAGAAGAACATGATACGCTTCATGGCCGATGAGATCCAGAAGATCGGGCTAAGCGGGAAGGAGATCGTCATCTCCCACTGCCAGAACGAGGCCGGGGCGTTGAAGCTCAAGGAAAGGCTGTGCGAAATGTACCGCGATCTGAGGGTGGATATCCTTCCCACCCGCGGGCTGGACAGCTTCTACGCCGAGCGCCACGGGCTGATCGTGGGGTTTTGAAAAACAATAAAACAGCGGCCGCGCGGCCGCTGTTTTATCATGTATGAATCTATTTCCCGACCATGATGTTGAGGATCTCGACGTCGGTGCCGTGCATGCCGTCGCGCCCCATGCGGCCGATATTTTCGATGGTGGTCTCGATGTCCCCGCCGGCCAGGCCGTCGCCGCCGTGGAAGGTGAGGCCCTTCTTCGCCATGCGGTAGCTGAACGTCCCGGCGTTGACGGCGGCGGCGATCTTGGCGGCGCAGCTGCTCTTGGCGCCGTCGCACACGATGCCGCCCACGTTGCACAGCGTGTTGGTGATGCACATGCAGATCTGCTCGTAGCTGCAGCCGTCCATCCAGGCGATGCCGCACGCCGCCGCGCACCCGGCGCTGACCGCGCCGCAGAAGGCGGAGAGATTGCCGATGTGCCGCTTGATGTGCACGGAGATCAGATTCGCCATCGCCAGCGCCCGCAGCAGCTTGTCGTGGCTGAGGTTCCAGGTCTGGGCGTATTCGCAGATGGGCAGCGTGATGGTGATGCCCTGGTTGCCGCTGCCGGAGTTGATCACCACCGGCATGCTGCAGCCGTTCATGCGGGCGTCGGACCCGGCGGCGGCGCGGGCGGCGGCGCGGCCCTCCACGTGGTCGCCGTCCACCTGCATCAAAAGCCAGCCCACCGCCGCGCCGTAGTAGCCCTTGAGGCCCTCGTCGGACACGGCCACGTTCATGGCGATCTGGCGCTCCAGCACGTCCCGCACGTCGTCGAGATCGACCTCGCTGGCGAAGGCGTAGATGTCCCTCACGTTCAGAAGGCGCTTGTCCACGTCGCCGCTCATGGCGGGGGCGTCGTCCTCCCGGGCGTACAGCGTCTCGCCGTTTTTGGCGATGCGGGTGATGTTGGTGTGCTCGTGCTCCACGGTGACCTCGCATTTTTCGTCCCCGCAGGTGGCCTCGATGCGGATGTAGAGGTTGTCCTTGCCCTCGACGTAGCGGGTCTCGCAGAAGCCCTCCCGCACCAGCTGCCGGGCGCGCTGGATGTCCGCCTCGGTGACGGGCTTGAGCACCTCGTATTGCAGATCTGCGTCGCCGCCGGTACAGCCCAGCGCCACGGCGGTCTCGATGCCCCGCTCGTTGTCGGAATTGGGCACGATGACGCTCTTGACGTTCTTGATCATATTGCCGCTCAGGTGCGCGACGATGTGCTCCGGGAAGCGGCCCAGCACGTCGCGGGCCTTCGCCGAGGCAAACGCGATGGCGATGGGCTCGGTGCAGCCCAGCGCGGGCACCAGCTCGTGCTCCAGTATGGCGATATAGCCCTCGTAGATCCTCCTGTCCATGGCACACGCCCCCTTCATGGCATGACGGTCCTCGTATTGCCGATAATAGCTTACTTATATATAATATGGTATTTCCACACATCTGTCAAGTATTGACACTGCGATTGGACGTATGCTATAATACCCGTGTTCGTAACGCATAATCAAAGGAACGGTTCAGTCCGGGTGTTCGTTTCAAACGGGCGATGAGGGCATCGCCCCTACAATAGCGGGAAACCGTAGGGGCGATCCCCTGATCGCCCGCCGGACTGAACCGTTGCTGATCAAAATGGATTTCAACGGGTGTACAGCCCTTGAAATAGTACATGGAAAGGAAGTAACTGTCATGAAGAAACTGTTTGCCATTCTGCTGACTCTCTGCCTGATTCTGTCGAGCGCCGCCTTCGCGGAGGGCACCATCAAGATCGCCGTCGCCGCCCCGATGACGGGCGACAACGCCGAGTACGGCATTGGCTTCTCCAACGCGGCCAAGCTGATGGCCGACGAGTGGAACGCCAAGGGCGGCGTGAAGGTCGGCGACGAGGCTTACCAGATTGAGATCGTCGACTTCGACGACAAGTCCGACTCCGACGAGGCCCAGATCATCGCCGACACCATCGTGTCCGATCCCGACATCTGGGGCGTCATCGGCCACTTCGCCTCCGGCATCTGCATGGTAGCCGCGCCGACCTACCAGGAGTACGAGTACGTCAACATCAGCCCCACCTCCTCCCATGCCGATTACTCCGGCATCGGCGACTACATCTTCCGCAACAACACCGTCATCGTGGTCGAGACCCGCACCGGCGCCGAGATCGCCGTGAACGACCTGGGCGGCAAGAACATCGGCGTGCTGTCCATCGACACCGAGTGGGGCCAGTCCGCCGGCAAGGCCATGGAGGACAACATCGCGGCCGTGGGCGGCAACTTCGTGCTGCGCCAGGAGGTCTCCACCGACGCCGTGGACTTCGCCACCGAGATCGCCAACTTCAAGGCCGCCGACGTGGACGTGATCATGGTCGCCGGCATGTACGGCACCCTCGCGCCCTTCGCCGTGGCCTGCAAGAACAGCGACTACGACGTGCGCCTGGTGGGCTGCTCCAACGCCTACACCGACAACCTGATCTCCATCGCCGGTGACGCCGCCGAGGGCATCTGCGCGCCGGTCTCCTTCTTCGCCGGCAACCCCGACGAGAAGATCCAGGAGTACGTGAAGGCCTACACCGACCGCTACGGCACCGCCCCCTCCGCGCTGACCACCCAGGCCTATGACTCCGTGGGCATCCTGCTGGAGGCCATCGAGCGCGCCGGCAAGCTGGACCGCGAGGCCATCAAGAACGAGATGTACAACACCGAGTACGAGGGCATGTCCGGCTACACCACCTTTGACGAGATCGGCGACGCCCAGAAGGTGTTCACCAAGATCATGGTCAAGGACGGCGCCTTCCAGGTGGCCGAGTTCTGATTTGACGACTGACGGGTTCGGAGGGGAAGCCCCCTCCGGGCCCTTTGTATAGGGTGAAGATCGCTATGCAGACATTGCTTGGAGCCATCATCAACGGCCTCGCGCTGGGGATGGCATACGCGCTGATCGCCGTCGGCTACTCCATGGTATTCGGCGTGCTTCGGCTGATCAACTTTTCCCACGGCTCCGTGTACGCCTTCGGCGCGTACATGGTGTATTTCTTCGTGTCCTTGAAGGTCGGGCTGTTCCCGGCCATACTGATCGCCATCGTGCTGTCCGGCCTGCTGGCGCTAACCATCGACAAGGTGGCGCTGGAGCCCTTGAGAAGGAAAAAATCCATACCGATCGCCACGCTGATCACGACCATCGGTATGTCGTTTATCATACAGAACACATTGTCCATAGACTACATATTCGGCTCGGAGAAGCACGGGTTCCCGTCGCTGAACCTGTTTGCCCCCATCGTGATCGGCAACATCACCATACAGTCCAGCCAGATCATCATGCTGGTGGTGGCGGTGGTGCTCTTGCTCATACTGACGTTCGTGGTGCAGAAGACCAAGATCGGCCTGGCCATGCGCGCCGTGCAGCAGAATACCAAGGCGGCCCACATGGTGGGCGTGAACGTCAACTTCGTCATATCCTTCACATTCTTCATCGGCGGCGCGTGCGCGGCCATCGCCGGGGCGCTGATCGCCGGGTACTACGGCATCATATCCCCGTCCATGGGCTCCACCATCGGCCTGAAGGCCTTCTCGGCGGCGGTGGTGGGCGGCATCGGCATGCTGCACGGCGCGGTGGTCGGCGGCCTGGTGGTGGGCGTGGCGGAGTGCCTCGCGGCCCAGTACCTGGGCAGCAACGTCCGCGACCCCATGGCCTTTGTGATACTGATACTGATACTCATCATCAAGCCCACCGGCTTCTTCGGCAAGAAAGGCATAACGAAGGTGTGAGATATGGAAAAGAGATTTGGTTCCGTCAAGGAAAACGGTCTGTTGTACGTGTTTGAACACTTCGTGGATGCCTGGAAGTGGGTGTTTATCGTCATCATCGGCGCGGTGCTGCTCTACACGCCCAACTTCAAATTCATGACCCCGGCGAACATGCGCATCGTGATCATGATCATACTCTACGCCATGCTGGGCATGGGCCTCAACGTGCTGATCGGCTACACCGGGCAGGTGTCGCTGGGGCACGCGGGCTTCTACGGCATCGGCGCCTACGTGTGCGCGCTGTCCATGACCAAGCTGGGCTGGTCCTTCTGGCCCGCGCTGCTGGCGGCGGGGGTGTTCGCGGCGCTGATCGGGCTTTTGCTGGGCCTTCCGACGCTTCGGCTCTCGGGCACCTACCTGTCCATCGTCACGCTGGGCTTCTGCGAGATCGTGCAGATGATCTTAAAACAGTGGGAATCCGTCACCAACGGCAACTACGGCATACGCAACATCCCCAAGCCCGTGCTGTTCGGCATGAAGCTGGACATGAAGAACGGCGGGGTGTTCTACCTGACGCTGGCGCTGTGCGTGCTGACGGGCATCGCCTGCCTGGCGATACGCAATTCCAAGGCGGGCCGCGCCTTCATGGCCATACGGGACGACGAGCTCGCCGCCACCATGATGGGCATACGCACCGCGCGCTACAAGATACTGGCGTTCGTCATATCGGCCTTCATCACGGGGCTGGGCGGCGGGCTGTACTGCGTGATCGCCAACAGCTACATCGAGCCCACGAGCTTCGTGTTCAACACGTCGATACTGATCCTCTCGGTGGTCATCGTGGGCGGGCTGGGCACGGTGCGCGGCATGGTGTTCGGCGCGGCGCTGTTGTGGCTGTTCCCGCAGGTGTTCCGCTTTTTGAACGAGTGGCGGTTCGTGATCTACGGCGTGCTGCTGGTTTTGATGATGCAGTTCAGGCCCCAGGGCGCGCTGGGCTGGCAGTCCACGCTGCCCTACCGGCTGAGCCGACAGACCCGCAGGCTGCTCGCGGCGCGCGGGCTGGAGGCCTACATCCCCGGGCGCGGAAAGGAGGCGTAGGCGATGGCGTTTCTCAAAATCGACAACATCACCATACGCTTCGGCGGCCTGACCGCCGTGGACAACGTCTCCCTCCGGGTGGACCAGGGCGAGATCGTCAGCCTGGTGGGCCCCAACGGCGCGGGCAAGACCACCGTGTTCAACATGCTCACCGGCGTCTACCGCATCACCGAGGGCGACATGGAATTCATGGGTCAGAAGCTGATGGACAAGACGCCCCAGGAGATCGTGAAGCTGGGCATCTCCCGCACCTTCCAGAACCTCCGGCTGTTCCCGAAACTGCGGGTCATCGAGAACGTGCTGGTGGGCATGCACATCCACACCCACTACAACTTCTTCCAGGGGCTGTTCCACACCCCCGCCTACCGCAGGCAGGAGGCGGAGAACATCGCCCGCGCCATCGAGATCCTCGAGAGCATCGGCATGGGCGCGCACATCAACGACTACGCCGGCAGCCTGCCCTACGGCGACCAGCGCAAGGTGGAGATCGCCCGCGCCATGGCCACCGACGCCAAGCTGCTGCTGCTGGACGAGCCCGCCGCGGGCATGAACCCCGCCGAGAGCGAGGCGCTGTTGCAGTTCATACGGCATCTTAAGAACATCGGCTACACGGTGCTGCTGATCGAGCACGACATGAACGTGGTCATGAACGTGTCCGACCGCATCTACGTGCTGGACCACGGCAAGCTGATCGCCGAGGGCCTGCCCGAGGAGATCGCCAGCAACCAGGCGGTCATCGACGCCTATCTGGGAGGGGAGCGCGAGAAGCATGCTGAAAATTGACAACCTGGTGGTCTCTTACGGCCCGATCAACGCGCTCAAGGGCATCTCCCTGGAGGTCAAGCAGGGCGAGATCGTCACGCTGATCGGCTCCAACGGCGCGGGCAAATCCACCACGCTGTCCGCCATCACGGGGCTGGTGCGGGCGCAGTCCGGCAGCATCCGCTTTCTGGGCGAGGACATCACCCACGCCGCGCCGCACAGGATCATCTCCCGGGGCATCAGCATCTCCCCCGAGGGGCGCGAGGTGTTCCCGGCGCTGACGGTGCACGAGAACCTGCGGCTGGGGGCCTACACCCGCAAGGACAAGGCGGGCATCGAGCAGGCCTACGACCGGGTGTACGACCTCTTCCCCCGCTTGAAGGAGCGCATGGGGCAGATCGCGGGCACCCTCTCTGGCGGCGAGCAGCAGATGCTGGCCATCGGGCGGGCGCTGATGAGCGCGCCGAGGCTGCTCTTGCTGGACGAGCCCTCCATGGGCCTCGCGCCGAACCTGGTGCTGATGATATTTGAGCTCATAGAATCCATCAATAAGCAGGGCACCACCATACTGCTGATCGAGCAGAACGCCAACATGGCGCTGTCCGTCGCCGACCGCGCCTTCGTGCTGGAGACCGGCAAGATCGCCTTCAGCGGCGACGCCCGGACGCTCTTGCAGGACGACCGCGTGCGCAGCGCCTACCTGGGCGGCAAGGGGGCTCAGAGCAGGAGAGGCTGAGGGGCAGAAACAATAACGACAAAGGAGACGCAACGCTATGAAGAAAATCATCAACAATCCCAATGAAGTCGTCAGCGATATGCTCCGGGGCATGGCCAAGGCCAACCCGAAGATCCGCTATCTGGGCGAGGGCGTGGAGGTGATCGCCCGCGCGGAAAAGACCCCCGGCAAGGTGGGCCTGATCACCGGCGGCGGCAGCGGCCATGAGCCGTCCTTCGGCGGCTACGTGGGCAAGGGCATGCTGGATGCGGCGGTGGCGGGCAACGTGTTCTCCTCGCCGTCGCCGGACCGCATCATAGAGGGCGTCAAGGCCGCGGACGGCGGCGCGGGCGTGCTGATGGTCATCATGAACTACTCCGGCGACATCATGAACTTCCAGATGGCCCGGGAGATGGTGGAGTTCGACGGCATAAAGACCGACATCGCCGTGGTGAAGGACGACGTGGCCGTGGAGGACAGCACCTGGACCACCGGCCGCCGCGGCATCGCGGGCACGCTGTTCGTGCACAAGGTGGCCGGCGCCGCCGCCGAGATGGGCAAGAGCCTGCCCGAGGTCAAGGCCGCCGCGGAAAAGGCCATCGCCAACGTGCGCACCATGGGCATGGCCATGACGCCCTGCATACTGCCCGCGGTGGGCAAGCCCGGCTTCACGCTCGGCGAGGACGAGTGCGAGATCGGCATGGGCATCCACGGCGAGCCCGGCATCAACCGCGAAAAGATGAGCAGCGCCAGGGAACTGGCGGCGAAGCTGCTCCAAAAGATATTCGAGGACTGCGACTACGCGGGCAGTGAGGTCGCTGTGATGGTCAACGGCCTGGGCGGCACCCCGCTGATGGAGCAGTACATACTCTACGACGAGGTGGAGAACATCCTCCGGGAGAAGGGCATCAAAATATACAAAGCCTTCGTGGGCAACTACATGACCAGCCTGGAGATGGCGGGCGTGAGTATCACGCTGCTCAAGCTGGACGACGAACTGAAGGCGTACCTCGACTATCCCAGCGAGGCCCCGGCCTTCCGCGTGTAAAGGAGAATGGCGATGGGCTTTATACTGACCAGCGGCGATTACGTGGCGTACCTCGAGCGGACGGCGCGGCGCATCGCCGAAAACGGCGACTACATCAGCGGCCTGGACGCCGCCACCGGCGACGGGGACCACTGGGCCAACATGAACCTCGGCTTTGAAAACCTCGTGGCCGCGGGCGACGAGTTGCGCGCCATGCCCATAGACGCCGCCTTCCGCAAGATCGGCATGCTGATGATGAGCAAGATCGGCGGCTCCTCCGGCATACTGTACGGCGGGGGCTACATGGCCGCGTCGAAGGCCTGCGCGGGCAGGGCGGCGCTCGACGCCGCCGGGCTGTGCGACGCGCTGGAGGCCATGGTGAAGGATATGATGAATCGCGGACAGGCCGAGCCCGGCATGAAGACCATGATCGACGCGCTCTACCCCGCCGTGCAGCGCTTCCGGCAGGGGCTTCAGGACGGCGAGGACGAAAGGGCTATGCTTGCCGCCGTGAAGCGCGCCGCGCTGGACGGCGCGGAGGCCACCCGCGACATGGCGGCCGTCAAGGGCCGCGCCAGCTACCAGACCAACCGGGGCGTGGGGCACCTGGACCCCGGCGCGGTGACCATGAGCTGGCAGCTCGAGGGGCTGTGCGACCTGCTGATCGAAAAGATTGGAAAATGATTATACGAGGAGAATGCACATGGATAAAAAGCAGCTGATGGATGCCTTTTTTGCCAATGAAAAGCCCGACCGCGTGCCGGTGGGCTTCTGGCATCACTTCGTGTCCTTCCACGACCACTACGGCTACGAGGACCCCGCGGTCTACAACGCCGTGGTGACCGGCCAGAAGAAATTCATCGACGAGGTGGACCCGGACTTTTTGAAGATCATGTCGGACGGCTTCTTCGGCCATCCGTCGGTGTGCAAAAAGACCGTCCGCACGGCGGAGGACCTGGCCGAGATCAAGGCCGTGGGCCCGGATCACCCGTGGATCACCCGGCAGGTCGAATACGTGAAGGACATCTGCGATTACGCCGGGGACGGCATGTACAAGCTGTACAACGTCTTTTCGCCCCTGCAGTACATCCGGCTGCGCTTTGAGGAGTTCGACGAGGACTTCAAGAAGTTCACCGCGCTGTTCCGGCAGAACACGGACATCATGGTCCACGCCGCGCGGGAGATCGCCAGGGACGTCAACTGTCTGGTGGACCGGCTGTTCGAGGAGACGAGCGTGGACGGCATCTACTACAGCGTGCAGTCGGTGCAGGACAAGTTCACCTTCAACCGCGACCGGCACGACAAGGTGGTGCGGCCGCTGGACCTGGCGGTGCTTGACAACATCGACGCCCACGCGAAGCGGAACATGATCCACATCTGCGGGTACTTCGGCTACACCAACGATTTGAGCTGGTACGTGGACTATCCCGTGCAGGCGTTCAACTGGGCGGTGTACAGTGAGCACATCTCCCTGGCTGAGGGCAAGAAGATATTCGACGGCAAGCCCGTGCTGGGCGGCTTTGACAACCGGCCGAACACGCTTTTGTACACCGGCAGCGACGAGGACATCCGCCGCGAGGTCTGCCGCATACTGGACGAGGCGGGCACGACCGGCGTGGGTCTCGGCGCGGACTGCACCATCGGCGACGGCGTGCCCGTGGCGCGGCTGGAGCTGATCCGCAAGATCGCGGAGGATTACCGCCGATGAAGTACGATAAGATACAGCTTTTGAAGGACGCCTTCGCCTGCAAGGAGACCTTCAAGGTCCCCACGGGTTTCTGGCACCACTTTGTGCTGGGGCCGGACCAGTTCCGCGTGGATAAGGACGCCGCCATCCGCGACCGCATCGTCGAGGGGCACCGCAAATACTACGAGCTGGTCGACCCGGACATGATGAAGATGATGAACGAGGGCTTCATGGGCTATCCGCCGATCATGGACAACCCGCTGGAGACCGAGGCGGACCTGATGAGGATTCGCGCCGTCGGGCCCGATCACCCCTGGATTCGGGAGCAGGTCAGGCACGTGCAGCGCATCATCGACCAGTTTAATGGCGAGGTCATGACGTTCTACAACGTGTTCGCGCCGCTTCAGGCCATTCGCATCAAGTTCGACTTCCTCGACCTGCGCTACGATAAGTTCGTGAAGCTGGCCGAGTGCTTCCCGGACGCCTTCGCCGCGGCGGGCATGGAAATCCAGAAGGATTTCGTGGCGCTGGTGCGGCAGCTGTTCGACGAGACGAAGCTGGACGGCATCTACTACTGCGTGCAGAACATACAGAGCCCGCTGTACCCCCGGGAGCGCTACCGCAGGCTGATCACGCCCACCGAGATCGACGTGCTCAACGAGGCCAACAAATACAGCCCCTACAACATACTGCACATCTGCGGCTATGCCCGGCACACCAACGTGGTCTCCTGGTACCGGGATTACGAGGCGGGCTGCTACAACTGGGCGCAGCACACCGAGCGCCTCCCGCTGGCCGAGGGGCGGCGGTACTTCCCCGGCAAGTGCGTGCTGGGCGGTTTCGACAACAACCCCGGCACGCTGATCGACACCGGCACCCCGGAGGCGCTGGACGCCTACGTGAAGCGGCTGATCGATGAAAACGGCTATCGCGGCTTCATCCTGGGCGCGGATTGCTCCATCCCCAACGATATCGACGACCGCCGCGTGCAGGCCATCTGCGCCGCCGCCGCGCGGTATATCAATCCGGGGGTTGAAGGGTAAAAAAGGGGGCTTCACGGATGGCTGTGGGATGCTCTTCTCTGTCGCTCCAGAAAAAGGAGAACGAACTCTTCGCCTCGCTTCGCTCGGCACCTCCCCTGAAAGGGACCTCGAAAAACCTCACTTTGCCGCAAACCTTACTTCGGAAAACCCTGTAAAACAAGGGTTCTTTGCGAAGTATTGTTTGCGAAAACAGGGTTTTTCGAAGTTGCCTGAAAGGGGAGGCAAGGGGGTTACGTTCACAGGCGGTAGCCTTGGCTCCCCTCCCACGCACCGGCGTCCGCGCAAGCGGGCCGCCGGCAGCGCCGCGCTGGCATCCGAAGGATGCGCGCGGGCTGGTCGCGCCTGCCGTAGGCAGTGGCGCGACTGCTGTCCAGGGGAGCTGT
>JAFRFY010000166.1 GCA_017434085.1 Clostridia bacterium | reverse complement strand
TTGAGATGGTCATGCCCGGCGACCACATCGACATGGAAGTGACGCTGATCACCCCCATCGCCTGCGAGGAAGGCCTGCGCTTCGCTATCCGCGAGGGCGGCCGCACCGTGGGCTCCGGCGTCGTCACCAAGATCCTGGAGGCTTAATCGCCAGATAAAGGCACCCGGCTCATTGCGAGCCGGGTGCTTATTTTTATTACGCCGGCGGCATCAAATGCTCCTCCTGCCCCAGCTCCATAAGCATCAGCGCGGCGGAGAGCAGCAGCGCCAGGTGCTGGGAGGCATCGTCGATGGGGATATTGAAGTCCTCCCGCATGCGCCGGACCCGGTAGAGCACGGTATTGCGATGGGTAAACAGCCGCGCGCATGTCTCCTGCAGCGAGTGGTGGCATATGAGATAGGTATACAGCGTCAGGCAGTACAGGCTGTCGTCGGCCCGGTCCCGCTCGGCCAGCGCCCGCACGCCGGGCAGCGCCAGGTCAGCGCGCTGGGCCAGGCGGCGCAGCATCATATAGGCGCTGTACGCCTCGGCCATCACCGCGAACGGGTGCGCGCGCCGAAGCAGCAGGCATTCCATCAGCTCCCGGGCGGCGGCGTAGCATCCGGTCAGGTGGTACAGCCGCCCGATGGGCGCGGAGATCACCACCCGCAGGCTGAATTGCTCCGCCAGGTGGCGAAACAGGTTCATGTCCGGGTCGCTGTTTAAGAAAAATACCACGCTGCCGCCGTGCATCAGCGGCCTGGACCGCGGGAAATAATCCAGTATGGTGCCGCGCAGGGCGTTCTCCGACCAGTTGGTGTTCTTGTACAGCTCGATGTTGACCAGCGCCACGCGGCGCGGCGCGAAGAATTTGAGCCCCGCGGCGGCGGCCTGCAGTTCGAACACGGCCTCGTCGTCGAACCGGCCCTCCAGCAGGTGCTGCAGCACGGATTCCTCGGTGGACTGCATGGAGCTGCCCCGGTTGATCTCCAGCATCAGCTGCTTGGCCAGCGCCGATTCCACCGACAAAAACAGGTGGGGATTTTCCTGCGCCAGGCTGTGGTTGACGTCCACCAAAATCAGGTAGCCCACCGGCGCGCCGCCGGTGACCAGCAGCGAAAACCTTCTTTCATAAGGGCTGTCCTCCAGCTTGACGAACCGCGCCTGGGTGTCGCTGCCCATCAGAAAGCTGCCCGCCTCGTAGGACACGCTGCCCTCGTCGATGGTGGCCTGAAAGGGCTCGTCCTCAAAATCCGCCGGGCGATGCCATGAAACCGGGTGAAACGCCATGTCCACCACCATCGCCGGACAGTCGAACAGCAGCCCGGCGTCCTTCGTGAGCAGCTTCAAATCGTCCTTGTTCATAAAGTCGTCCATGAAGGTTTGCAGGTTCATAACATCACTTCCCTATGCTGTGCTCCGAGCACAATTTCCTCTGCGATAATTATACCCGAAGCATCGTGCAAAATCAAGCGCTTTGGATATAATTATAAGCGTACCGAGCAAAGGGCCGGTGCAATGAACGCAGAAAGGATGCGATATTATGATGCTTCTGAAGAATGCTAAAGAGATAGATAAACTGATCGAGGCGGTCAACCGCTGCCGTGGCGACGTGCTGCTGCGTTCCGTCGACGGACGGGAGGAATTCAACCTCAAGAGCGTACTGTCCCGCTACATCGCCATCGGCGAGCTGTGCAAGGACCACGGCGACCGCTACGAGGTGTACTGCATGGAGCGCTCCGACGAGGGCTACATGATGCAGTTCTTCATGGACCTGGAGCGCCTGCACGCCAAGTGCGCGTGACCTGAGCGCCCCCTCCTTCTCCTTTCCGGAGCCCTGTTCCAAATCCTTGGGACGGGGCTCCGGCTTTGTTTTATCTTGACATTTTCCACATTTCCATATATAATACACACATTATAATAGTAAACCGATGAAGTGAAAAGGATCGGCTGCCGTCCCTGATGACGATCATCGGGGGCGGTTTTTTGACGGACAGGGGGTATCGACATGACCAATCCCAACGGGCGCTTCGGCGTGCACGGCGGGCAGTACATCCCGGAGACGCTGATGAACGCCGTGATCGAGCTGGAGGCGGCCTACAACGAGGCGAAAAACGACCCGTCGTTCCGGGCGGAGCTGACGGCGCTGTTCAACGAGTACGCGGGCCGTCCCAGCCGGCTGTACTTCGCCAGGCGCATGACCGAGGACCTGGGCGGCGCGAAGATCTACTTAAAGCGCGAGGATTTGAACCACACCGGGGCCCACAAGATCAACAACGTGCTGGGCCAGGCGCTGCTGGCCAAGCGCATGGGCAAGACCCGGCTGATCGCCGAGACCGGCGCGGGGCAGCACGGCGTGGCTACCGCCACCGCCGCGGCGCTGCTGGGCATGGCGTGCGTGGTGTACATGGGTGTGGAGGACACGATCCGGCAGGCTCTTAACGTGTACCGCATGCGGCTCTTGGGCGCGGAGGTCATCCCGGTTTCGACCGGCACCGGCACGCTGAAGGACGCCGTGTCCGCGGCCATGCGCGAGTGGACCAACCGCATCTCAGACACCCACTACTGCTTAGGCTCCGTGATGGGCCCGCACCCGTTCCCGACCATCGTGCGGGATTTCCAGCCCGTCATCTCTCAGGAGATCAAGGCGCAGGTCATAGAGAAGGAGGGTCGCCTGCCCGACGCCGTGCTGGCCTGCGTGGGCGGCGGCTCGAACGCCATCGGCGCGTTCTACCATTTTATTGAAGACAAATCGGTCCGGCTGATCGGCTGCGAGGCTGCGGGCCGGGGCGTGGACACCTTCGAGACCGCCGCCACCATCGCCACGGGCAAGCTCGGCATCTTCCACGGCATGAAATCCTACTTCTGCCAGGACGAATACGGCCAGATCGCGCCGGTCTATTCGATCTCCGCGGGGCTGGACTACCCCGGCATCGGCCCGGAGCACGCCTGGCTGCACGACACCGGGCGGGCGGAGTACGTGCCCGTCACCGACGACGAGGCCGTGAACGCCTTCGAGTACCTGTCCCGCATGGAGGGCATCATCCCCGCCATCGAGTCGGCCCACGCCGTGGCCCACGCCATGAAGCTGGCCCCGACGATGGGAAAGGATAAAATCATGGTCATCAACATCTCGGGCCGCGGCGACAAGGACTGCGCCGCCATCGCCCGCTACAGGGGGGAAGACCTGCATGAGTAATATCGCAAGGGCGTTTGACCACGGCAAGGCGTTCATCGCCTTCATCACCTGCGGCGACCCCGATCTGCAGACCACCGCAGCCTGCGTGCGGGCGGCGGTGAAGGGCGGCGCGGACCTGATCGAGCTGGGCATCCCCTTCTCCGACCCCACCGCCGAGGGTCCGGTGATCCAGGCGGCGAACGAGCGCGCCTTGAAGGGCGGCGTGACGACGGACAAAATCTTCGGGTTGGTAGAGGACCTGCGCAGAGACGTGACCGTGCCCATGGTGTTCATGACCTACGCCAACGTGGTCTATTCCTACGGCATCGAGCGCTTCTGCGACCGCTGCGTCGAGACCGGCATCGACGGCATGATCCTGCCGGACGTGCCCTTTGAGGAGAAGGAGGAGTTCGCCCCGGCCTGCCGCGCGCGGGGGCTGGATTTCGTCAGCCTCATCGCGCCGACCAGCGAGCACCGCGTGGCGATGATCGCCCGGGAGGCGGAGGGCTTTTTGTACATCGTGTCCTCGATGGGCGTCACCGGCGTGCGCAGCGAGATCACCACCGACATCGGCGCGATGGTGAAGCTGGTGCGGGCAAACACGTCCATCCCCTGCGCCGTGGGCTTCGGCATCTCCACGCCCGCGCAGGCGAAGAAGATGGCCGACCTGTCCGACGGCGCCATCGTCGGCAGCGCCATCGTCAAACTGATCGCCGAGCACGGCGCGGACGCCGCCGGGCCGGTAGGGGCGTATGTCAAAGCGATGAAGGATGGCATAATGGGGTTGTAGCGTATGAAAAAACCGCCCGGCCGGGCGGTTTTTTCATGGGCGATAATCAGCCTTCGGCGATCCTGGCACGCACCTCTTCCTCGGAGGGCACGCTGGAGATGCCGCCGTGCTTCTGGGTGGACAGGCTGGCGGCGGTGCAGGCGAAGGTGACGATATCCCGAAGCTCGGCCTCGGTGATCTCCTCCGGCTTCTTGTTGAGCTTCAAAAAGCGGCTCATGGCGCTGCCGCCGAAGATGTCCCCCGCGCCGGTGGTGTCGATGACATCGAGCCCCTTGGGAGAGCCCACGGTCACCGAGACGTTGCGGGTGGCGGCGTGGCAGCCGTTCGGGCCGAGGGTGGCGTACACCAGCGACACGCCGTATTCGTCAAGCAGCTTTTGAGCGCCCGCCTCCGGGGTCAGGCCCCACAAAAACTCGATCTCCTCGTCGCTGATCTTCACGATGTCCGCCTGCCTGAGGCTCCACTCGATGGCGGCCTTGGCGTCGTCCTCGGTGGGCCACAGGGGCTTTCTGAGGTTCGGGTCCAGGCTGATGTACTTGCCCGCGGCCTTCGCCATGGCCACGGCCTTGTGGGTGGCGTCGCGGGCGGGGTCGTTGGTCAGCGACAGCGTGCCGAAGTGGAACACGCGGGTGTTTTGGATCAGGTCCGCGTCCATCTCCTCCGCCTTCAGGCAGGTGTCCGCGCCGGGCTTGCGGGCGAAGCTGAAATCGCGGTTGCCGCTGGCGTCCAGCGACACGAAGGCCAGCGTGGTGAACTGGTCGGGATCGACCACGACGCCCCGGGTCTCGATGCCCGCCTCCCTGAGGGTGTTGAGCAGCAGGCGTCCGAACATGTCCTCGCCCACCTTGCCGATCATGGCCACGGAGCAGCCGTAGCGGTTCAGCGCCGCCAGGAAGTTGCCCGGCGCGCCGCCGGGATTCGCCGCCAGCGTGGGATAGCCCGCGGCGTCCACGGATTTCGGGGCGAAATCGATCAAAAGCTCGCCCAGGGCCGTTACATCAAACATGGTTTAGCCTCCTTATATACCGATTAACCTTTATCTCATTATATTACAGCGCGAACGAAAAATCAATCGTTTATTGCCGCTTACGAAGCCCCCGTTTTTTTGCGTTTTGACTGTACAAGCCTCCGGCGTTTATGTTATAATAAGGGCAAATTGACCGCGCCCTCGGGCGTGTGACAGCAAAGGGGTGTCGGCATGGACAGAAATTCATGGTCGGGCGAGTTTGCCGCGCGGTTTAAGAGGCATGAGGCGGAACTGAAGCAGCTCTTCGCCGGGCTGTATCGCAACGACGAGAACGCCTGGGACTACTTCGTCAACATGATGGCGGCGGCCTACGAGGCGCGCCCGGAATCCCTGCGCGCCCTGGACCGCGCGCGGGAGGCCGATCCCGACTGGTATAAGGGCAACGACCTGACGGGCATGCTGATGTACGTGGGCCCCTTCGCGGGCACCCTGCAGGGCGTGCGGGAGAAGCTGGACTACATCCAGGAGAGCGGCGTCAACTACCTGCACCTGATGCCGCTGCTGGAGAGCCCCCCGGACAAGTCCGACGGCGGCTACGCGGTCAGCGACTTCAGGAAGGTGCAGCCCGAGCTGGGCACCATGGACGACCTGGCCGCGCTGGCGGACGACTGCCACGCCCGCGGCATCGCCGTGTGCCTGGACTTCGTGATGAACCACACCTCCGAGGACCACGAGTGGGCCAGGCGCGCCCGGGAGGGCGACATCTCCTGCCAGCAGCGCTATTTCTTCTACGACAGCTGGGAGATCCCCAACGCCTACGAGCAGACCGTGCCCCAGGTGTTCCCCACCACCGCCCCGGGCAACTTTTCCTGGTGTCCGGCGCTGAACAAGGTGGTCATGACCACCTTCTGGCCCTACCAGTGGGATCTGAATTACGCCAATCCCATGGTGTTCAACGACATGACCGACAACATGCTCTACCTGTGCAACCACGGCGTGGACATCGTGCGGCTGGACGCCACGCCCTACATCTGGAAGGCGCTGGGCACCACCTGCCGCAACCTGCCGGAGGTGCACGTGCTGGTCAGGATGATGCGCATGGTGTGCGAGATCGTCTGCCCCGGCGCGCTGCTGCTGGGCGAGGTGGTCATGGAGCCCAGCAAGGTCGTGCCCTACTTCGGCTCCGTGGAGAAGCCCGAGTGCCACATGCTCTACAACGTCACCACCATGGCCTCCACCTGGCACACCGTGGCCACCCGGGACGTGAAGCTGTTAAGGCACCAGCTGGGCCAGGTGTTCGCGCTGCCGAAGATGTACACCTTCTTAAACTACCTGCGCTGCCACGACGACATCGGCTGGGGCCTGGACTTCAATTTCCTGGGCCAGTTCGGCCAGTATGAGGTCCCCCACAAGCGCTTCCTGAACGACTACTTCTGCGGCTGGCATCCGGGCAGCCCGTCCCGCGGCGAGCTGTACAACGACGACCCGCGCCTGGGCGACGCCCGCATGTGCGGCACCACCGCCTCCCTGTGCGGCATACAGACCGCGCTGGAGCGCGGCGACGCCGTCGCCCTGGACGTCGCCATACGGCTGGACGTGATGCTGCACGCCTACATCTTCACCCTGAGCGGCATACCGGTGCTCTACGCCGGCGACGAGATCGGCCAGCTCAACGACGACGGCTACCGCGCCGACCCCATCAAGGCCGAGGACAGCCGCTACCTGCACCGGGGCGACATGAACTGGCAAAACGCCGAAAAGCGCCGCGACCCCGACACCGTGGAGGGCCGGATCTTCGAAAGCGTCACGAAGATGGAGGCGCTGCGCCGCAAGCACAAGGTGTTCGACGGCGCGGCGGATACCTGGATCATCAACACCGGCGACGACCGGGTGCTGGGCATCGGCCGCTACCTGGACGGCGAAAAGCTGCTGGCGCTGTTCAACTTCGGCGACAGGGAGGTCATACTCCACCTGGGCGAGACCGACCCCTACACCGACCTGTGGACCGGCGAACCCCGCGGCGCGTCCGCCGTGGCCGTCGCGCCGAAGGATTTCGCGTGGCTGTATGTGGATTTAGGGAGTAGGGAGTAGGGATAACAAAATGTCAAAGATCCTGCTGGTGGATGTCCGGGAGCTGACGCAAGATCAGCGCGCGGCCATCGACGCCGCGGCCCGTCAGAGGGGCTATCGCGCGGCGTTCGTCTCAAGCGAAGCGGAGGCGGAGGCCATCGCGCCGGAGGCGGAGATCCTGTTCAGCCTCAACGCGGCGCTGCTACCGCGCGCGCCGAAGCTCAAGTGGCTGTGCGTGCCCTTCGCGGGGGTGGACGCCTACTTGAAGCCCGCGCTGGAGGACCGGCGGGACATACTGCTGAGCTCTTCCTCCGGGGCCTACGGCGTCACCATCGCGGAGCACATCGTGATGGTCACGCTGATGCTGATGCGCCGCCAGATGGAATACACCGAGGTGGTGCGCCGCGGGGGCTGGCGGCGGGACCTGCCCATACGCGCCATTCATGGCAGCCGCATCGCGGTGCTGGGCGCGGGGGACATCGGCCGGGAGGCGGCCGTCCGGCTTCGGGCCTTCGCTCCGGCGTCCATCGTGGGCGTCAACCGCAGCGGGAGGAATCCCGGGGACATATTCGACGCCGTGGTACCGGTGGACGCGCTGGACGATCTGCTGCCGCGGGTCGACCTGCTGATCATGGCCCTGCCCGGCACGCCGGAGACCCGGCACATACTGGACGCCCGGCGGCTTGAACTGCTGCCGGAGGACGCCTTTATCGTCAACGTGGGCCGGGGCAGCGCCATCGACGAGGCCGCGCTGGCCTCCCAGCTGCGCGCCGGACGCTTCGCGGGCGTGGCGCTGGACGTGTTCGAGCATGAGCCCCTGCCGCCGGACGATCCCCTGCGCGCGTGCCCGCGGCTGCTGATCACGCCCCACGTGGCGGGCAATATGACGCTTTCCTACACCGTGGCGCGCATCGTGGAGCTGTTTTTGGAGGACTTCGCCAACTACTGCGACGGCCGGCCCCTCGCGCGCCGCGTCGAGCCGGGAAAGGGGTACTGACATGGCACGCATCGGACTTTTCGGGGGCACCTTCAACCCCATCCACGTCGGGCACCTGACCATCGCCGAGGAGGCCCGGCTGTCCGCGGGGCTGGACCGCGTGATATTCATCCCCTCCGGGGAATCCTACTTCAAGGACCCCCGCCAGATCGCCTCCCGGGAGGACCGGCTTCAAATGACCCGGCGCGCCTGCGGGGAGGCCTACGAGGTGTCCGACATCGAGACCCGCCGGGAGGGTCCGTCCTACACCGCCGTCACCTGCCGGGCGTTCAGGGAAATGTACCCGGAGGACGCGCTGTACCTGATCCTCGGCGCGGACAGCCTCATGGAGATCGACCGCTGGCGCGACCCCGGCGCGATATTCGACGCCGTGACCGTGCTGGCCTTCACCCGGGGCGGGGAGGACGCCGCCGCGTTCACCGCCGAGGTCGAACGCCTGCGGGCAAAGTACGGCGCGCGCATCGAGATCATCGACGTGTTCATGCTGGACGTGTCCTCCTCCGATATCCGCCGCTTCATCGCCGAAGGCCATGCGTTCAGGCATCTGGTGAGCGAGCCGGTGTATGGATACATCCGGGAGCACGGACTGTACGGAAAACAATAATGGGAAATGGAGAATGGGAAATGGGAAATGGTGGTACAAATCCTTACGGATTTGTTTGATTCATTGAGTAAAAAGAAATCCGTCAGGATTTCCACATTCATTTCCCATTCCCCATTTCCCATTAACAATAAAAAGAGGGTAATTGACATGACAAAAACCATCTTCGACAGCCGGAACATCAGCATGATGATGGACCTGTACGAGCTGACCATGGCCAACGGCTACTTCACCCAGGAGCAGCAGGCGCGGCGGGTGGCGTTCGACGTGTTCTACCGCCGCAACCCGGACGAGGGCGGCTTCGCCATATTCGCGGGGCTGGAGCAGATACTGCAATACCTGGAGGGCATGCACTTCGAGGCCGACGACATCGAGTACCTGCGCGGGCTTCACCTGTTCAGCGAGGATTTCCTGACCTACCTGTCCGAATTCCGCTTCACCGGGGACGTGTATGCCTTCCCGGAGGGCACGGTGATGTACCCCAACGAGCCCATCATCACCGTGGTGGCGGACCTGGTGCAGGCCCAGATCGTCGAGACCGAGCTGCTGGCGCAGGTGAACCACCAGTCGCTGGTGGCCACGAAGGCCAACCGCGTGGTGCGCGCGGCCCAGGGCCGGGCGGTTTCGGACTTCGGCGCGCGCCGCGCCCACAACAACGACGCCGCCGTGCTCGGGGCGCGGGCCTGCTACATCGGCGGCGTGACCGGCACCGCCACCGTGTCCGCCGGGCAGGAGTTCGACATCCCCGTGGGCGGCACCATGGCCCACAGCTGGGTGATGTACTACCAGGACGAGCTCACCGCCTTCCGCAAGTTCGCCGAGGTCTACCCCGACAACTGCATACTGCTGGTGGACACCTACGACGTGCTCAAGCAGGGCGTGCCCAACGCCATCAAGGTGTTCGACGAGATGAAGGCAAAGGGCATACACTCCACAAACTACGGCATCCGGCTGGATTCCGGCGACCTCGCCTACCTGTCCCGCGAATCCCGCAGGATGCTGGACGAGGCGGGCTACGAGGGCGCGAAGATCGTGGTCTCCAACAGCCTGGACGAGTACACCATCACCTCGATACTGGAGCAGGGCGGCCGCATCGATTCCTTCGGCGTGGGCGAGCGCATGATCACCGCCAAGTCCGACCCGGTGTTCGGCGCGGTGTACAAGCTGTGCGCGGTGACCAACGACCGGGGCGAGTTCGAGCCCCGCATCAAGATCTCCGAGACGGTGGAGAAGATCACCAACCCAGGCCTCAAGCGGGTGTACCGGGTGTTCAACGCCGAGGGCAAGGCCTTCGCCGATCTGATCGCCGGGGCCGAGGGCGTGTCCCAGGAGGCGGTGCGGGACGGCACCATCGTCATCGACCCCGAGCGCCCCTGGAAGAAGCGGCTGTTCAGGGACTGCACCCTTCGGGAGCTTCAAAAGAAGGTGATGGCGGGCGGCAAACGCACGGAAAAGAGCCCCTCCGTGCGGGAAATCGCCCAATACGTGCGGCATCAGCTCAGTCAGGAGATCTGGGAGGAGGAGCAGCGCTTCCGCAATCCCCACAAGCACTACATCGATATGACGTCCGACTATTATAACATGAAGATGGGTATGTTGGAGGAGAAGGCACATGGCTGAGTATCAATTCAATCCGGTTGAGGCCAGGGACCGCCTGGTCGAGAAGATCCGCGAATTCATGCACGGCGTGGGCGTGAGCCGCGTGGCGCTGGGCGTCTCCGGCGGCAAGGATTCCACCGTGGCCTCGGCGCTGTGCGCCCGGGCGCTGGGCAAGGAGAACGTGTACGGCGTGCTGATGCCCGACGGCGTGCAGAAGGACATCGCCGACAGCATGTCGGTGTGCCGCGCCACCGGCATCAACTACCGCATCGTGAACATCAACGAGATGCACAACGCGCTTTTGAAGGCCGTCGAGGCGGGCTCCAACGGCGAGATCGACGACTACCCCGTGCCCTTCTCCGAGGAGAGCAACGTCAACGTGGGCCCGCGGCTGCGCATGACCACGCTGAGGTACGTCGCCCAGGCGCTGGGCGCGTTCGTCTGCGGCACCGGCAACCTGTCCGAGGCCACCGTGGGCTACTGCACCAAGGACGGCGACACCTCCTGCGACTTCAACCCCCTGGGGGCGCTGACCAGCGTCGAGGTGGTGCAGGTGGGCCTGACCATGCCCGAGCTGCCCCGGGAGCTGGTGCAGAAGACCCCCGACGACGGGCTGTCCGGCGTGCCGGACGAGGTCAAGCTGGGCCTCACCTACCGCCAGATCCACGATTTCCTGCGCCTGGGCACCTGCGGCGACGCCGCCGTCGACGAGAAGATCGCCAAGCGCGAGAAGGCCAACATGCACAAGCGGCGCATGCCCCCCATACTCAACTGGGCGGAATAGGCAGGCCGCACAGCTTGCATTTTAGCGCCCGATCCTATATAATAATGGGTACAGGAACGGAGATGAAACCATGTTCAACATCGGCGCCGGGGAGATACTGATCGTGCTGGTGGTGGCCTTCGTCATCGTCGGCCCGGACGATCTGCCCAAGGTCGCGCGATGGTTGGGCAGGATGGTCCGCAAGCTCCGCACGCTGATACGGGACATCAAGGCGGAAACCGGCTGGGACGAGGTCGAGAAGGAGGTCCGCGAGGTCCAGAAGGACGTCAAGCAGACGGTGCGCGAGATGGATATCTCCGCCGACATCAAGGACGCCGTGAAGGACGTCAACCAGGAGATCGACGGCATCTCCAGGGACATGAAGGCGGACTTCAGGGAGCTGGACAAGCAGACCAAGGCGGATATGAAGTCGCTGGACGACGACATCCGCGCGGCCACCGCCCCGGTCGAGGACGCGGACGACACACAATGAACGAGGAGGCCATACCATGAAGCTCGGAACCACTGAAATCATACTGATCATCGTGCTCGCGCTGGTACTGTTCGGGGGCAGCAAGCTCGCCGGCCTGGGCGGCGCGCTGGGCAAGAGCATTAAGGACTTCAAGTCCGCCGTGAAGGAAGACGAGGCAAAGGAACCCGAGAAGGATGAAAAGAAAGAATAACGCGCCGGAAAGCGACGCGCCCGTGGCGGAAAGCGGCGACGCCGTGACCGCCGAGGCCACCGAGGCCGCGCAAGGCGGGGAGGAGGCGCTCTCCCTGCGCGAGCACCTGCTGGCGCTGCGCAAGGTGATCATCGTCTGCCTGGCCGCCGTGGGCGTGGGCTTTCTCGCGTCGTTTTACTTCATCATCGATCCGCTGATGAAGTGGATCACCGCGCCCATCGAGGCGCGCGGGGTACAGGTGATCTACACCGCGGTCAGCGAGGCCCTGACCACCAAGCTGAAGGTGGCCATCGTCACCGCGGTGATACTCGCTTTCCCCGTCATCGTCTGGCAGGTCTGGTGCTTCATCAAGCCCGCGCTGTATCCCAAGGAGCGGCGCTCCTTTCGCGTGTTCTTTTTCTTCGCGCTGGTGCTGTTTTTGATCGGCATCGTGTTCTGCTATGCGTCGGTGTTCTTTCTGGCCATCGACTTCTTCATGATCTCCGGCGAAAACCTGGCGACGCCCATGCTCTCGCTGGACAAGTACATCAGCTTTTTGTTCGGCTTCCTGCTGCCCTTCGGCGTGGCGTTCATGCTGCCGGTGTTCATCTACATCACCACGCGCCTGGGGCTGACCACGCCGGAGATGCTGGTCAGCAAGCGGAAGTTCGTCATACTGGGCATATTCGTCATGGCGGCCATACTGACGCCGCCCGACGTGGTGTCCCAGGTCATGCTGGGCGTGCCCATGCTGCTTCTGTATGAGGTCGGCATACTCGTATCCCGGATGGTGCGGGGAAAGCCGCGCGAATAACGGTACATAATTAAACAGGAAAGGGAGGATCATTATGAGCAACAACTTTTCCCGCAGAACCTTCCTCAAGGGCGCGGCCGCCGGCGTGGCGGGCGTCGCCGCCATGGGCCTGATCGGCGCGCCGGTGCTGGCCGAGGAATCCGAAGCCTTTGACATTGAGACCGAAGTGCTGGTGGTCGGCGCGGGCGGCGCGGGCGTGTCGGCGGCGGCAGAGGCCGCGGCGGCGGGCGCGAAGGTGTTGGTG
>JAFRFY010000165.1 GCA_017434085.1 Clostridia bacterium | reverse complement strand
GGCCACCGTGGTGGAGGGCATCGCGGACGCGGCGGCGGCAGCGGCGGCCATCGCGGGCGCGCGCTTCGACGGCCGCGAGGCTGAAAACCGCGCGCCGGAGGAGAAATACCGCTTCAAGAAGGGCATGGTGACGGAGGACACCTCCGCCGCGCCGGACTGGCGCTGCCTGGGCTGCCCGTCGGTGTGCGAGGCCTGCGCAGACGTGTGCCCGAACCGCGCCAACGTGGCCGTGCATGTGCCCGGCCAGTGCCAGGCGCAGATCGTCCACATCGACGGCATGTGCAACGAGTGCGGCAACTGCGCCGTGTTCTGCCCCTACAGCGGTAGGCCCTACCGCGACAAGTTCACGGCGTTCTGGTCTGAGGAGGACTTCGCGGCCAGCGAAAACGCGGGCTTTATGGTCCTCGCCGACGGCCTCGTGAAGGTGCGCCTCGACGGGCGCGAGCAGGTCGCCGATGTGGAGGCCCTGCCCCCCGACGCGGCGGGCGTGATCCGCGCCGTGATCCGCGATTATCCCTGGCTTTTGCACAACGACTGATCGAGGAGGCCGCTATGGAGAGCATCAAATGGACCCTCAACGCCATGCCGAAGAGCGACGACAGGCACCTTCAAATCATGTCCCTTGATAACGTCTCAAAGGCGCGGGCGTTTCACAAGAGCTTCCTCCAGTACGCCGTCACCCCGCTGGCGCGGCTGGACGGCATGGCCGCGCGCCTCGGCCTGGGCAACCTGTTCGTCAAGGACGAGAGCTACCGCTTCGGGCTCAACGCCTTCAAGGTGCTGGGCGGCTCCTTCGCCATGGCCCGCTACATCGCGGGCGAGGTGGGCAGGGATATCGGGGAGATGAGCTACGCCTACCTCACCGGCGAGCAGTTCCGCAGGGACTTCGGCCAGGCCACCTTCTTCACCGCCACCGACGGCAACCACGGCCGGGGCGTGGCGTGGGCGGCCAACCGGCTGGGGCAGAAGTCCGTCGTGCACATGCCCAAGGGCAGCGCGAAGATGCGTTTTGACAACATCGCCAGGGAGGGCGCGGAAGTCACCATCGAGGAGGTCAACTACGACGACTGCGTGCGCATCGCCGCCAAAGAGGCCGCGGAGACCGAGCACGGCGTGGTGGTGCAGGACACCGCCTGGGAGGGCTACGAGGAGATCCCCTCCTGGATCATGCAGGGCTACGGCAGCATGGCGCAGGAGACGGTGGAGCAGCTTCGCGCGCTGGAGGTCAACCGGCCCACCCACGTGTTCGTGCAGGCGGGCGTGGGCAGCCTCGCCTCGGCGGTGGTGGGCTTTTTCGCCAACCTGTTCCCCACCGACCCGCCGAAGTTCGTCATCATGGAGGCCGAGTCCGCCGCGTGCCTGTACAAGGGCGCGTGCCGGGGCGACGGCAGCCCCGCCATCGTCACCGGCGACCTGCCCACCATCATGGCGGGCCTGGCCTGCGGCGAGCCGAACACCCTGGGCTGGGACATACTGCGCAACCACGCCGACGCCTTCCTGGCCTGCCCGGACTGGGTCAGCGCCCGGGGCATGCGCATGCTGGCCGCGCCTTTGAGGGGCGACCCCGCCGTCACGAGCGGCGAGTCCGGCGCGGTGGGCATGGGTGTCGTCGCCGCGCTGATGACCGACCCCGCCTACGCCGATCTGAAACAGGCGCTTCAGCTGGACAAAAACAGCGCCGTGCTGCTGTTCTCCACCGAGGGCGACACCGACCCCGAAAAGTACAGAAAGATCGTCTGGGACGGCGAATACCCTTGTGAATAGCGTGGCGTCTGGAGGGTGGCGTTCCGGTAAAATCAACTCCACACTTCACTCTCCACACTCCACACTCAACCGAAAGGAGTTCCTGAAAATGTCACTTGATTACAACGCTATCAGACAGGCGGCCGAGGGCTACAAGGCCGACATGGTCCGCTTCCTCCGCGCGATGATCTCCCACCCCAGCGAGAGCTGCGAGGAGAAGGAAGTCGTCGCTTGCATCAAGGCTGAGATGGAAAAGCTGGGCTTTGACAAGGTCGAGGTGGACGGCCTCGGCAACGTGATCGGCTGGATGGGCGCGGGCGAAAAGATCATCGCCATCGATTCCCACGTGGACACCGTGGGCGTCGGCAACCGCGCCAACTGGGAAGCCGACCCCTACGAGGGCTACGAGACCGACGAGATCATCTACGGCCGCGGCGCCTCGGACCAGGAGGGCGGGCTGGCCAGCGCGGTCTACGGCGCGAGGATCATGAAGGACCTGGGCCTCATCCCCGAGGGGTATAAGATCATGATCGTCGGCTCCGTGCAGGAGGAGGACTGCGACGGCATGTGCTGGCAGTACATCGTCAATAAGGACCACATCCGCCCCGAGTTCGTCATCTCCACCGAGCCCACCGACGGCGGCATCTACCGCGGCCAGCGCGGGCGCATGGAGATCCGCGTGGACGTGCGCGGCGTCTCCTGCCACGGCAGCGCCCCCGAGCGCGGCGACAACGCCATCTACAAGATGGCCGACATCCTCGCGGACATCCGCGCCCTCAACAACAACGGCTGTAACGAGAGCACCGCCATCAAGGGCCTGGAGAAGATGCTCGACCCCAAGTACAACCCCGACCACTGGGAGGACGCCCGCTTCCTGGGCCGCGGCAGCTGCACCGTGTCGCAGATCTACTTCACCTCCCCCAGCCGCTGCGCCGTGGCGGACTCCTGCGCGATCTCCGTGGACCGCCGCATGACCGCCGGGGAGACCTGGGAGAGCTGCCTCGACGAGATACGGAGCCTGCCCGCCGTACAGAAGTACGGCGAGGACGTCAAGGTGTCCATGTACATGTACGACCGGCCCTCCTGGACCGGGGAGGTCTACGAGACCGAGGCCTACTTCCCCACCTGGATCAACCGCGAGGAAGCCGCCCACGTCAAGGCGCTGGTGGACGCGCACAAGGCGCTGTTCGGCGATAAGCGCATCGGCGCGCCCAGCTCGATGAGCACCCGCGCGGGCCGCCCGCTGACCGACAAGTGGACCTTCTCCACCAACGGCGTGGCCATACAGGGCCGCTACGGCATCCCCTGCGTGGGCTTCGGCCCCGGCGCGGAGAGCCAGGCCCACGCCCCCAACGAGATCACCTGGAAGCAGGACCTGGTGACCTGCGCCGCGCTGTACGCGGCCGCCGTCAACCTGTATCCCACCGAGGAGCAGACCGGCGACGCCACCCAGTTCCGCGCCGGCAAGACGAACAACGACATCAAGTGAGGGAGGTCATCCTATGGATTCCAGGCTTCAATCCTATATCGACAGGCTCAATAAGCTGAACTTTAAGGCGATGTACGAGAACGACTTTTTCCTGACCTGGGAAAAGACGGACGACGAGCTCGAGGCCGTGTTCACCGTGGCCGACGCGCTCCGGTACATGCGCGAGAACAACATCTCCACAAAGATCTTTGAATCCGGCCTGGGCATCTCCCTGTTCAGGGACAACTCCACCCGCACCCGCTTCTCCTTCGCCTCCGCCTGCAACCTGCTGGGCCTGGAGGTGCAGGACCTGGACGAGGGCAAGAGCCAGATCGCCCACGGCGAGACGGTGCGCGAGACCGCCAACATGGTGTCCTTCATGGCCGACGTCATCGGCATCCGGGACGACATGTACATCGGCAAGGGCAACAAGTACATGCACGACGTGGTGAACGCCGTGACCGAGGGCCACGCCCAGGGCGTGCTGGAGCAGAAGCCCACGCTGGTCAACCTCCAGTGCGACATCGACCACCCCACCCAGTGCATGGCCGACATGCTGCACATCCTCCACGAGTTCGGCGGCGCGGAGAACCTCAAGGGCAAGAAGATCGCCATGACCTGGGCCTACTCCCCCAGCTACGGAAAGCCCCTCTCCGTGCCCCAGGGCGTCATCGGCCTGATGACCCGCTTCGGCATGGACGTGGTGCTGGCCCATCCCGAGGGCTACGAGGTAATGCCCGAGGTGGAGGCCGTGGCCCGTGAAAACGCCCAAAAGAGCGGCGGCAGCTTCCGCAAGACCCACTCCATGGCCGAGGCGTTCAAGGACGCCGACATCGTCTACCCCAAGAGCTGGGCGCCCTTCGCCGCCATGGAGAAGCGCACCAACCTCTACGCCGAGGGCGATGCCGACGGCATCAAGGCGCTGGAGAAGGAGCTCCTTGCCCAGAACGCCGAGCACAAGGACTGGTGCTGCACCGAAGAGCTGATGAAGACCACCCGCGACGGCAAGGCGCTGTACCTGCACTGCCTGCCCGCCGACATCAACGGCGTCTCCTGCGTGGACGGCGAGGTGGCCGGCTCCGTGTTCGACCGCTACCGCACCCCGCTGTACAAGCAGGCGTCCTTCAAGCCCTATATCATCGCCGCCATGATCTTCCTCGCCAAGGTGAAAAACCCCCAGGCGACGCTGAAGGCGCTGGAGGCGCGGGGCGTGCCGAGGTTCTTTCAGTAGAATTAGGAATTAGGAATGAGGAATTAGGAATTATCAGGCCACGGCAACCCGGGGCGCACGCATGTGATACGGTTGAATTCGAGTGTCGCCCCTACGGAGGGTTGCGCATGAAGAAGTCGTTTCCCTCGCCTCTCGCGGACGCCAATTATGGCGTCCCTACGGCGGTTTTCCGGCATTCTGCAACTCCTAATTCCTAATTCCTAACTCCTAATTTCCCCTCATCCACACCAACCACCGGAGGTACTCTCCATGTCCAACCGTATCGTAATCGCCCTGGGCGGCAACGCCCTGGGCAGCAATCTGCCGGAGCAGATGAAGGCAGTCAAGGTGACGGCCAAGGCCATCGTGGACCTCATCGAGGACGGCCACGAGGTCGTGATCTGCCACGGCAACGGCCCCCAGGTGGGCATGATCCAAAACGCCATGACGGAGCTGGTGCGCTCCGACCCGTCGAGGTACATCCCCTGCCCGCTGTCGGTGTGCGTGGCGATGAGCCAGGGCTACATCGGCTACGACCTGCAAAACGCCCTGCGGGAGGAAATGCTGGACCGGGGCATCGACAAGGGCGCGGCCACCGTGCTCACGCAGGTGGAGGTGGACCCGGCGGACCCGGCCTTCCAGAACCCCACCAAGCCCATCGGCGCGTTCATGACCGAGGCGGAGGCGCGCCGTCTGGAAAAGGAGCGCGACTACCACGTCGTCGAGGACGCCGGCCGCGGCTGGCGGCGCGTGGTGGCCAGCCCCGAGCCCGTGGGCATCGTGGAGATCGACACCATACGCTCCCTCGTCAACACCGACCACGTGGTGGTGGCCTGTGGCGGCGGCGGCATACCGGTGTTCAAGACCGAGGGCAACCATCTGAAGGGCGCGGCCGCCGTGATCGACAAGGACTTCGCCGCCGCCGTGCTGGCCAAGCAGCTCGACGCCGACTTCCTCATCATACTCACCGCCGTGGAGAAGGTGGCGATCCGCTTCGGAAAGCCCGACCAGCGGGACCTGGATCGCCTGACCCCCGAGGCCGCCCGGAAATACATCGCCGACGGCGAATTCGCCCCTGGCTCCATGCTGCCCAAGGTCGAGGCCGCGCTGTCCTTCGCCACCTCCGCCCCCGGCCGCAAGGCCCTGATCACGCTGCTTGAAAAGGCCCGTGACGGCATCCGCGGAACGACGGGGACGATGGTGTGCGGGGATTAGGGATTAGGGAGTAGGGAGTAGGCAGTAGGGGAGAGGGAGCAGGGAACAGGGAACAGGGAACAGGGAACAGGAATAGCTGCTGCCGCGCGTCCCGGCGTCATGCCCGGCTGCCTCTTCCGTAGGGGCGCCGATGCGGCGCCCGCCCACAACACACCGCAGTAGGCAGTAGGAGAGAGGGAACAGGAATAGCTGCTGCCGCCCTGTATTTCGGTTCTTCACGGGAATTTGTGGGATGACGACCTCTCAGTCACCGACTTCGTCGGCGACAGCTCCCCTGGGAGGGGAGCCAAGATTCAGAGTATCAAGGTTCCGTATGCGATGGAGAGAAGAATCCCTCAACTATTCGTGAAGAACCTGTATTCCCAATGATATCAACAGGAACGGCGGTAGCGACACTTCCTGTTCCCTGTTCCCTGTTCCCTGTTCCCTCTCCCCCACAAACTCCATTAAATCGAAAAAGGAGGCCTCCATATGCCCGAAATCTATCGCTTCACCGTCAACGGCGCGCCCTGCGAGACGGAGGAGGTCAAGCCGCTATTGCGGTATCTGCGGGACGACCTTCACCTGTATTCCGTCAAGGACGGCTGCAGCGAGGGTGCCTGCGGCACCTGCACTGTCATCGTGGACGGCAGGGCGGTCAAGTCCTGCGTGATGAGCACCAAGCGCTGTGACGGCAAGGCCATACAGACCGTCGAGGGCCTCACGGATCACGAGAAGGAGGCCTTCGTGTACGCCTTCGGGGTCTCGGGGGCGGTGCAGTGCGGCTTCTGCACGCCGGGCATGGTGATGGCGGGCAAGGCGCTGATCGACTGGGACCCGGACCCCTCGGAGCACGAGATCAAGACCGCCATACGGGGCAACCTCTGCCGCTGCACCGGCTACCGCAAGGTCATCGACGCCATCAGGCTGGCCGCCGCCATCCTCCGGGGCGACGCGCGGATCGACCCCGCCGCCGAGAAGGGCGACGACTACGGCGTCGGCCAGCGCGCCTTCCGCGTGGACGTGCGCAAAAAGGTGCTCGGCACCGGCAAGTACCCGGACGACGTCGACATGGAGGGCATGCTGCACCTCTCCGCCGTGCGCTCGAAGCACGCCCGCGCGCGAATTGTATCCATCGACGCCTCCGAGGCGCTTCAAATGCCGGGCGTGGTGGGCGTGCTGACCGCCGAGGACGTGCCCAACAACAAGGTCGGCCACATCCAGCAGGACTGGGACGTGATGATCCCCGTCGGCGGCGTGACGCGCTGCGTGGGCGACGCCATCTGCCTGGTCGTCGCCGAATCCGAGGCGATATTGAAGGAAGCCAGGCAAAAGGTCAAAATCAAATACGAGGTGCTGACGCCCGTCACCTCCATCGCCGAGGCCATGGCCCCCGACGCGCCGAAGGTCCACAGCAGGGGCAACCTTTGCCAGACCCGGCACGTCACCCGCGGCGACGCGAAGTCGGCGCTGGCGGCGTCGGCCTACACGGTGACAAAATCCTTCTCCACCCCCTTCACCGAGCACGCCTTCCTGGAGCCCGAGTGCGCGGTGGCCTTCCCCTACAAGGACGGCGTGAAGATACTGAGCACCGACCAGGGGGCCTACGACACCCGCAAGGAGACCGCCATCATGTTCGGCTGGGAGCCGGAGCGCGTCGTGGTGGAGAACATGCTCGTCGGCGGCGGCTTCGGCGGCAAGGAGGACGTGAGCGCCCAGCACATCGCGGCGCTGGCGGCGTGGAAGTTCAAGCGGCCCGTCAAGGCGAAGTTCAGCCGCCAGGAGTCCATACACTTCCACCCCAAGCGCCACGCCATGGAGGGCACCTTCACGCTGGGCTGCGACGCGAACGGCATATTCACCGGGCTCGACTGCGACATCTACTTCGACACCGGCGCCTACGCCTCGCTGTGCGGCCCGGTGCTGGAGCGCGCCTGCACCCACTCCGTGGGCCCTTACTGCTACCAGAACACCGACATCCGCGGCTACGGCTACTACACCAACAACCCGCCCGCCGGGGCCTTCCGCGGCTTCGGCGTCAGCCAGAGCGAGTTCGCGCTGGAGAGCATGATCAACCTGCTGGCGGAAAAGGTGGGCATCTCCCCGTGGGAGATACGCTACCGCAACGCCATTGAACCCGGCAAGGCGCTGCCCAACGGCCAGATCGCCGACTGCTCCACGGCCTTGAAGGAGACGCTGCTGGCCGTGAAGGACGTCTATGAGCAAAACCGCGGCCACGCCGGCATCGCCTGCGCCATGAAGAACTCCGGCGTGGGCGTGGGCCTGCCGGACAAGGGCCGGGCGCGGCTTCAAATCGAGGACGGCGCCTGCGTGATCTACTGCGCCGCGTCGGACATCGGGCAGGGCTGCCTGACGGTGTTCTGCCAGGACGTCGCCGAGGCCACGGGCCTGCCGCTGTCGAAGATCCGCAACGGCAGCCCCAGCACCGAGGTCGCGCCGGACTCCGGCACCACCTCCGGCTCCCGGCAGACGCTTCTGTCCGGCGAGGCCGTGCGCATGGCGGCGCTCCAGCTGAAAGAAGCATTGGATGTGGTGAACGGCGACCTCGACGCGCTCGACGGGCAGTCCTTCTTCTACGAATACTTCGAGCCCACCGACAGGCTGGGCGCGGACGTGCCCAACCCCAAGAGCCACATCGCCTACGGCTACGCCACCCACGTGGTGATACTGGACGACGACGGCAAGGTGACGGCGGTCTACGCGGCGCACGATTCGGGCAAGGTCGTCAATCCCATCGCCATACAGGGGCAGATCGAGGGCGGCGTGCTGATGAGCATGGGCTACGCGCTCACCGAGCACTTTCCCCTGAAGGAAGGCGTGCCACAGGTGAAATTCGGCACGCTGGGGCTGCTGCGCGCCAACCAGATCCCGGACATCCACGCCATCTACGTGGAGAAGAAGGAGCTGCTGCCCGTCGCCTACGGCGCGAAGGGCATCGGCGAGATCGCCGCCATACCCACCGCGCCCGCCGTGCAGGGGGCCTACTACGCGCTGGACGGCGTGTTCCGCACGAAGCTGCCGCTTGAGAATACCTGGTATCGAAAGGGTGACAAAAAATGACGACGCTGATCCGCGGCGGTACGATTGTGACCGACGAAGGCCTGTTCAAAGGCGACATCCTCATCAGGGACGGCAAGATCGCCGAAATATCGGGCCGCGCCGACGCTGATGAGGTCATCGACGCCGCCGGGAAGTACGTGCTGCCCGGCGCGGTGGACATCCACACCCACATGGACCTGGACGTGGGCATCGCCCGGGTGATCGACGACTTCTACACCGGCACCGTGGCGGCGGCCTGCGGCGGCACCACCACCATCGTGGACCACATGGCCTTCGGCCCGAAGGGTTGCAGCCCCTGGCATCAGGTGCGTGAATACCACCGCCTGGCGGACGGCGTCGCCGCGGTGGACTACGGCTTCCATGGCGTGCTTCAACACGTGGACGATGCCGTGCTCGACGACATGGCGCAGATCGCCGCCGACGAGGGCATCACCAGCTTCAAGATCTACATGACCTACGACTACCGGCTTGACGACCTCGACCTCATGAAGGTGCTGTCCCGCGCCGAAAAGGAGGGCATACTGATCGCCGCCCACTGCGAAAATCACGGCATGGTGACGTATTTCCGGGAGCGCTTCGTCCGGGAGGGGAAGACTCAGGCGCGCTGGCACCCCGTCAGTCGTCCGGCGGAGGCCGAGGCCGAGGCGGTGAACCGTCTGCTGTACCTGGCGAGGGCCTCGGGGGACGCGCCGGTGTACGTGGTGCACCTGTCCACCCGCGCGGGGCTCGAGGAAATCCGCAAAGCCCGCGCCGCGGGGCAGCGGCACTTCGGGGCCGAGACCTGCCCGCAGTACCTGCTGCTGGACGAAAAGCTGTACGACGACCCGCAGCAGGGCCTAAAGGCGCTGATGGCGCCCCCGCTGCGCGCGCAGGCGGACCGGGACGCGCTGTGGGAGGCGCTTACAAACGACGAGCTGGACACCGTCGCCACCGACCACTGCCCCTTCACCTTCGCCAGGCAGAAGCAGCAGGGCGCGAAGGACTTCACGAAGTGCCCCAGCGGCGCGCCGGGCGTGGAGGAGCGGCTGATCCTCATGTACTCCGAGGGCGTCGTCAAGGGCAGGATCACCCTCCCCCAGCTGGTCAAATACGCCTGCGCGAACCCCGCGCGGGTGGCGGGGCTTTACCCCAGGAAGGGCGCGATCACCCCCGGCGCGGACGCCGACCTGGTGATCCTCGACCCCGATAAAGATTGGGTATTGACCACGGACAAGCTGCACGGCAACGCGGACTACACCTGCTACGAGGGCATGCCCGTCAGGGGGCGCATCGGGCGCGTGCTTCTGCGGGGCAGCACCGTGGCATTGAACGGCGATTTCACCGGCGTCCGCGGCGGCGGGCGGTACCTGCGCCGCGGACGGAGCGCGCTGGCGCTATGAGGAACATCGGCTGCATACTGATGGCCTCCGGGCAGTCGTCGCGCTACGGAAAAGACAAGCTGCTGGAGCCGCTCGACGGGCGGGCGGTCATACTGCACACCGCCGAAAGCCTGATCGAAGCCGGGCTTGAACCGCTGGCGGTGACCCGGAGCGCGGCGGTCCACGCGCTGATGGCCCGCGAGGGTATCCGCTGCGTCCTCCACGACGGCCCGCGCAAGTGCGACACCATGCGCGTCGGCCTCGAGAACCTGCCCCCGGACATGGCGGGCACCCTGTTCATGCCCGCCGACCAGCCCCTCATACTGCCCGAATCGCTGAAAAGGCTGGTTGAAAGTTTCCTCGAGAACCCCTCCCATGCCGTGCGCCTGGGATACGAAGATACCGTCGGAAGCCCCGTGATCTTCCCCGCCGCCTGCCGGGAGGCGCTGATGCGCTACACCGGCGACCGCGGCGGCATGGACGTGCTTAGGCAAACCCGCGTCCCCCCCTGCGACACCGTCCAGGCCGCGCACCCCTGGGAGCTGTGGGACATTGACACCCCGGAGGACATGGCGCGGATCCTATCAATTTAACAGCTTGACAACACAAATGAACCATAGTACAATAACTATGGTTATTTTTTTGGAAACATAACGCTGAAGAGAGGCTTATGATGGAAGCGAGGGTCAAGCTGACGCTATGGGGCTCGGAGAAGTTCTTCGGCCCCGGGGTGTGCGAGCTGCTGGAGCGCATACGGGACACCGGCTCCATACAGGCTGCGGCGGCGCAGATGGAGATGTCCTACACCAAGGCCTGGCGCATACTGAACCGGGCCGAGAAGGGCGTGGGCGTTCCCCTGATCACCCGGGTGGCCGGCGGCAAAAAGGGCGGCAGCTCCACGCTGACGGAGGCCGGGGCGCGGGCGGTCGCCGACTTTCGGGCTATGGAGGCGCGCCTTTCCGAGGCGGGCAACGCGCTATTAAACGAGTACGCCCGCACCTTCGCGCCCCGCCGGGAGGACGTATGAGCGGACATTACGGCATCGGCATCGACATCGGCTCCACCTGCGCCAAGACGGTGGCCGTCGACCCGGGCGGCAGCGTGGTCTGGCGGGACCTGCGCCCCACCGGCTGGAGCAGCGTGGACACGGCGGAGGCCATACGGCGCGACCTGCCGGAGGCCATCGCGGACGGCGCGCGGTTCGTGGCCACCGGCTACGGGCGCGTGTCGGTGCCCTTCGCCGACCGGTGCGTCACGGAGATCAGCTGCCACGCGAAGGGCGCAGCGGCGCTTTTCGGGCTTGACGATTTGAACGTGATCGACATCGGCGGGCAGGACACCAAGCTGATCGTCGTTACGGGAGGCGCGGTGTCGGAGTTTGCGATGAACGACAAGTGCTCCGCGGGCACGGGCCGCTTCCTCGAGGTGATGGCGAACACCCTCTCCGTGAGCCCCGCCGGGCTGTGCGAGATGGCCGCCCGCGGCGGCGAGACGCGCATCAGCGCGCTGTGCACGGTGTTCGCGGAGTCCGAGGTGGTGGGCCTCATCGGCCGGGGCGCGCCGCGGGAGAACATCGCCTGGGGCGTGGTGGATTCCGTCGCCCGGAAGGTCAAGACCCAGGCGGGCAAGCTGCGCCTCGGTCCGGGCCCCCTGTGCCTCACCGGCGGGCTGTGCGACTTCCCCTTCGTGCGCACCCGGCTGGAGGCCGCCTTCGGACGATCTGTGCGCACCGCGCCGGAAGCAAGGTTTGCGGGGGCGCTGGGAGCGGCGCTGTACGCTTTGAGATAAATGGGAATGGGGAATTGGGAATTGAGTTACCTGCTGCCGCGCGAGATACTCTCAAGGGGGGCATTCAGAAAAGCATACTTTTCTATACGCAGGGTTCCCGGCATTTTTAATTCCTCATTCCTCATTCCTAATTCCTAATTAGACAACCCCGACACTACACCACAAAAGGAGATGTACTTCAATGGCTGACTACGTAAAGATGTGGCAGGACCTCGGTATGGACCTCAAATCCCACGACATGCTGTGTCAGGTGCTCCCCACGGCGGTGGGCGACGTGTTCCTGACCCAGCAGAGCCGGCCCAAGGCGATG
This sequence comes from Clostridia bacterium, assembly GCA_017434085.1. Taxonomy (GTDB): domain Bacteria; phylum Bacillota; class Clostridia; order Christensenellales; family Aristaeellaceae; genus UBA2862. Next base: position 6,356 of record JAFRFY010000165.1, on the reverse strand, counting down.
GACTTTTGGGATCTGGTGATCTCCGAGGTGCACGGCATACGCCCCGCGGAGCTGATCGAGGCGCAGAAGGCGGGCCGCAAGGTGTTCGGCACGTTCTGCGTGTTCGTGCCGGACGAGATCGTCATCGCCTTAAACGGCATCGTCACCGGGCTGTGCGGCGGCTCCCAGTTCTGGGTGCCGGGCGGCGAGGCGGTGCTGCCGAAGAACACCTGTCCGCTGATCAAGGCGTCCGTGGGCGCGCGCCTCGGGCGGACCTGTCCCTTCTTTCGCATCGCGGACGTGTACGTGGGCGAGACCACCTGCGACGGCAAGAAGAAGGCCTACGAGATCCTCGGGCAGGACGTGCCCATGATCATCATGGACGTGCCGCAGATGAAGCGCCCCAAGGACATCCTCAAGTGGAAGGACGAGATCGCCGAATTCGCCGCGAAGGCGGAAGAAATCACCGGCAACGCGCTGACCGTTGAGAATTTGAAGGCTGCCATACGCACCGTCAACGCAAAGCGCAGGGCCATGCAGCGGGTCTACGACGCCCGCAAGAGCCTGACGCTGCCCATCTCCGGCCGCGACGCGCTGCTGATGACCCAGATTTCCTTCTTCGACGACCCCGAGCGCTGCGCCCAGATGTGCAACCGGCTGGCCGACGAGCTGGAGCAGCGCATCGCGGACGGCGTCAGCGTGGCGAATCCCGGCGACAAGCGCATACTGATCACCGGCACGCCGCTGGCGGTGCCCAACTGGAAGCTGCACAACATCATCGAGACCAGCGGCGCGGTGGTGGTGTGCGAGGAGATGTGCACCGGCACGCGCTACTTCGAAAACCCCGTGGACGATTCCGGTGAGACGCTGGACGACCTCTTCATGGCCCTGGCCGAGCGCTACATGAAGAACAACTGCGCCTGCTTCACCCCCAACCCCGGGCGCGTGGAGGACATCATCCGGCTGGCGAAGGCGTATCAGGCCGACGGCGTGATCGACTGCAGCCTCAAGTTCTGCGGGCTCTACGACATCGAGAAGCGGACCGTGGCGGAGGCGCTGAAGGCCGAGGGCATCCCCGTGCTGCCGCTGGAAACCGACTACGAGGACTCCGACGCCGGCCAGCTCCGCACCCGCATCGAGGCGTTCGTGGAGATGCTCAACGGCTGATGGTCCGCTACTATATCCTCTTTGAGAACTACGAGCAGGGGCTCAGGCTGCACGACCTGCTGGACGGGGCCGGGGTGACGAACCGCATCGCCCCGGCGCCCGCCGCCGCGCGGGGGAAGCTGTGCTGCGGCATGTCGCTGCTGATCGAGGCCGACGCCATCGACGCCGCGCGGGGCGTGATCGCCCGGGAAGGCGCGGCGCACCACAGCATCGTGCCGATGGAGGACCAGCTCCGGCCCAAGCGGGACAGGTACTGCTGAGGGCGATGAGGGCATCGCCCCTGCACCCGCAATCCGTAGGGATGATTCATCGCCCCTGCACCCGCAACCCGTAGGGGCGATTTATCGCTCCTGCACCCGCAACCCGTAGGGATGATTTATCGCTCCTGCACCCGCAATCCGTAGGGATGATTCATCGCCCCTACACCCGCAACCCGTAGGGGCGATGCCCTCATCGCCCGCGTAATCATCATGCGCCGAGGGAAGATGACATGCTATGATCTACCTGGACAACGCCGCCACCACGATGATGAAGCCCTCCTGCGTGGTCGACGCGGTGACGGCGGCCCTCACCACCCTGGGCAACGCCTCGCGCGGGGCCCACGAGGGGGCGCTGAACACCAACCGCCTGCTGTACAAGACCCGCGAAAAGCTGGCGGGCTTTTTCGGCTGCCCGAAATCGGAGCAGGTCATATTTACAAACAATTCCACCGAGGCGCTGAACATCGCCCTGACCGGCACGCTGCGCCCGGGCGACCACGCGGTCACCACGGTATTGGAGCACAACTCGGTGCTCCGCCCGCTGTACCGGCTTCAAAGGGAGCGGGTCGTCGATCTCTCCTTCGTGCCCGCGGACCGGCGGGGCTGTGTGGATTACGCCGACTTTGAGCGGCTGGTGCGGCCGAACACCCGCGCCGTCGTGTGCACCCACGCCTCGAACCTCACCGGCAACCTGCTGGACATCCGGCGCATCGGCGAAATCGCGGCGCGGCGCGGGCTGTTGTTCATCGTGGACGCCTCCCAGACCGCGGGGGCCGTGCCCATCGACATGGTCGATATGGGCGTTTCGATGCTGTGCTTCACCGGGCACAAGTCCATGATGGGGCCGCAGGGCACCGGCGGGCTGCTGATCAACGGGGACATCGAGGTCGAGCCCTTCAAGGTGGGTGGCACCGGCGTGCAGTCCTTCCTGACCGAGCAGCCCCGGGAATACCCCACGCGGCTCGAGGCCGGGACGCTCAACGGCCACGGCATCGCCGGGCTGTCGGCGGCGGTGGATTTCATCCGCCAAACGGGCATCGACGCCATCCGCGCCCATGAGACCGCCCTGGCCCGCCGGTTTTACGAGGCCGCCTCCGCCGTCCCCGGCGTGGTGACCTACGGCGACTTCACCACCTGGGAGCGCTGCCCCGTCGTGGCGCTGAACATCGGCGGCGCGGACTCGGCGCTGGTCTGCGACGCCCTCTCCTGCGACTACGGCATCGCCACCCGCGCCGGCGCCCACTGCGCCCCGCTGATGCACCGCGCGCTTCATACCGAGGCCCAGGGCGCGGTGCGGTTCAGCTTCGGGTACTTCAATACCGACGCCGATGTCGACGCGGCGGTTCGAGCCGTTAGGGAGATCGCGGACCGCATCGGATAATGAGGAATGAGGAATGAGGAGTTAGGAATTAGGAATTGGGGTTACGACCTCTTTCCCATTCCCAATTCCCCATTCCCAATTCCCAATTCCCATTCCCCTCCCATCATCACAAACGAAAGGAAGCGTATCAAATGGATCGCACCCTCAACTGCATGGGCATGGCCTGTCCGCTGCCCGTGATCAACGCGAAGAAGGCCATCGAGGCCTTCACGGAGAACGGCACCCTCCGCGTACTGGTGGACAATGAGACCGCCGTACAGAACCTCACCCGCCTGGGCGAGCACAACGGCTTCGCGGTCACCTCCGCGCAAAACGGCGAGAAGGTCTTCACCGTCACCATGGCCGTCAAGGCCTCGGCGGCGAAGGCGGCGGCCGTCCCGGCGGAGGCGATGACCTGCGCCGTGCCCGCGAAGGGCGGCCGGGTGGTGGTGCTGTCGGCGGACACCATGGGCGGCGGCGACGAAAAACTGGGCAAAAAGCTCATGAAGGCCTTCATATTCGCCCTGACCAGCCAGGACGTATTGCCGGACAAGGTGATCTGCTACAACCGCGGGGCGTTCCTGACCACGGAGGACCCGGACACCGTCCAGGACCTTCAAAAGCTCGAGGCCGCCGGGGTCACCGTCATGACCTGCGGCACCTGCCTGGACTTCTACGGCCTCAAGGCGGCGCTCAAGGTCGGCATCGTGTCCAACATGTACGACATCGTGGAGGCGCAAACGCAGGCCTCCCTGATCATCAGGCCGTAATGAGAACGAGGGAGCGGCGGCTGATCGTCGCGTTCTACACCACCCACGACGCCATGGCGTTCGAGGATTATTGCCTGTCGCGCGGCGCGGCGGGGCGGCTCATACCGCTGCCGAGGGAGATCAGCGCCGGGTGCGGGCTGGCGTGGAGCGCGCCGCCCGGCGATATAGCGGGGCTGGCGGCATTGCTCCGCTCTGCGGGCATAGCGCCCCAGCATATGAAGGAGATGGAGATCTGATATGGAGACAAGCGCGAGGCTGACCCGGCTGGCGTCCTGCGCCGGGTGCGGCGCGAAGGTGGGCGCGGGCACGCTGTCCGCCCTGTTGCGGGATTTCAAAACGCGCACGGACCCCCGGCTGATCGTGGGCTTCGACAAGTCCGACGACGCCAGCGTCTACGTGGTGAACGACGACACGGCGCTCATACAGACCGTGGACTTCTTCCCGCCCATCGTGGACGACCCCTACCTGTTCGGCCAGATCGCCGCCGCCAACGCCATATCGGACATCTACGCCATGGGCGGGGAACCGAAGCTGGCGCTGAACCTGCTGTGCGTGACGGAGCAAATGGAGGATGCGTGGGTCCGGGAGATACTGCGCGGCGGCTACGACAAGGCCTACGAGGCCGGGGTGATCATCTCCGGCGGCCACACCATCCGCGGCGGCGAACCGCTGTACGGGCTGGCCGTCACGGGGTTCGCGCGACCCGATCGCATCCGGAAAAACGACGCCGCACAGCCCGGGGACGCGCTCATACTGACCAAGCCGCTGGGCGTCGGCATACTGACCACGGCGGCCAAGGCCGACATGGCGGACGCGGCGGTGATGGCGCGCGTCTACCGCCAGATGGCGACGCTGAACCGGGACGCCTGCCGCGCCATGCAGAAGTACCGCGCCCACGGCTGCACCGACGTGACCGGCTTCGGCCTGATGGGCCACGCCACCGAGATGGCCCAGGGCAGCGGCTGCACGCTGCGCGTCGATGTCGGGAGCGTGCCCTTCCACCGCGAGGCGCTGGAATACGCGGACATGGGGCTCGTGCCCGCCGGGGCCTACCGCAACCGGGATTTCGCGGAGAAGTCCGTTTCGGTGCGGGGGAACGTGTCCCGCGCCATGCAGGACATACTCTACGACCCACAGACCAGCGGCGGCCTGCTGATCGCCGTGGACGGGAGGGACGCCGCGGCGCTGTGCGGCGAGATCCCCGGGGCCGCCGTGATCGGGCATGTGACCGAACGGGCGGAAAGCGCGCTTATATTGGAGGCATAAATGCAGAAATCAGATTTGATCATCGTGCGGGGCGCGGGCGACATCAGCACCGGCACCATCCACCGGCTGGTCCGGGCAGGGTTCCCCGTGCTGGCGCTGGAGGTCGAACGCCCCTCCGCCATACGCAGGAAGGTGGCCTTTTCGGAGGCCGTCTACGACGGCGCGGCTGCCGTGGAGGGCGTCACGGCGGTGAAGATCGCCAAAATTGAGGAAATCGACGGGGTCCTTCAACGGGGCGACGTGCCGCTGCTTATAGACCCCGCGGGCGAGAGCATCCGCAGGCTTAAACCCGCCGCCGTGGTGGACGCCATACTGGCCAAGCGCAACCTGGGCACGACCCTCGACATGGCCCCGCTGACCGTGGCGCTGGGCCCAGGCTTCGTTGCCGGACGGGACGTGCATTATGTCATAGAGACTATGCGGGGCCACGACCTGGGGCGCATACTCTCCGAGGGCAGCGCGGCGGCCAACACCGGCGTGCCCGGCCTGATCGGCGGCTACGGGGCCGAGCGCGTCATTCACGCGCCCGTCGCGGGCGTCTTCCGCATGCGCCGGGACATCGGCAGCGCGGTCGATGTGGATGAGATCATCGGCACCATCGCGTCCGGGGACGGCGACATTCCCGTGCGCACAGCCATCGCGGGCATACTGCGGGGCGTCATACGCGACGGCTACCCGGTCACGGCGGGCTTCAAGCTGGCGGACGTGGACCCCCGGCTGGAGCAGATGAAGAACTGCACCACCATCTCCGACAAGGCCCGCTGCATCGCGGGGAGCGTGCTGGAGCTGGTCAGCGCCGCAGCGAACCGCAATAGGCGTCGATACTGATCATATCGCACAGCCGCCGGGCGACGGAAGGGTCGGGCAGGACGTCGATCTGATTGATCAGGCAGCAGTCCGCCAGCCCCTCGCGGTTCAAGACCCGGGCGACGTGCTCTGTCTCCACGCGATCCTCGGGGGCTATCCCCGCCAGCGAGCAGAACCGCTCGGGACAGTGGCAGGCCTCCGACGCCGGCTTCCCGAGGCCCGACGCCCCCGCCACGCACACGGTCAGCTCAGAGCAGGCCGGTATCACCGGCTCCCACGGGCGGTGGGCCTTGAGGGGACGCCCCGCCGAGCCGTCAGCCTCGATCAGCACGCGGTCCGCCATGTCCAGCAACGCCTCAAACGGCACTCCCGGCGCGGCCAGCTTGCCCGAGGGCAGCGGCGCGCCCACGCACACCACACGGCAGCTTGTGAGGATCGAGCGTATCTCGTCGAGGGACCCGGACGCCGCCAACGGCACGCCCGGGAAGGGGTAGATGCGCGTGGAGGTCGTCAGGATCACGGTCCCGTCCAGCCTTTCCGACAGGTATTTCAGCAGCGTGGTCTTTCCCCCGCTGCCGATCACGGACACGCACCGCGCGTCGGGCCGGAAGGCTTCAAAGGGCTTGAACATATGGCGGCCCCCTCTTCGATTTCGGGCGATGAGGGCATCGCCCCTACACCAGTGGAATTCCCGTAGGGACGATGCCCTCATCGCCCGACAAAACATGCCTGCTCCGTAGGGGCGAT
>JAFRFY010000164.1 GCA_017434085.1 Clostridia bacterium | reverse complement strand
GACGCCGACGCCCACGCCCATCCCCGCCGAGGGCTCGCTGCAGACGCCGACCCCGACGCCCATGCCGACGCCCACGCCGACGCCCACCCCCTCGCCCATGCCGATGCCCACCGTGGTGCCCCTCGAATCCGTGAAGCTGAAGGTCTCCCCGACCATCAAGCGTGAGGGGAAGGCCTATGTGCCGTCCTACGTCAAGTACATCACCGTGGCCTGGAACGCCGGCGAGGTGGATTCCCTCAAGGCGGAGCTGCTGGAGGACGGCGCGCACATCCGGGATCTGGAGTTCGGCGACAGCATCGAGCGCGCGAGCCTCAAGCAGGGCGCGGAGTACGCGGTCCGCGTAAGCGCCATGCCCCTGTACGGCGAGATGAACCACGCCGAACCGTATGTGGAGACGTCGACCTTCCAGCTGGCCCCGGAGGTGGGCACGCTGGGAGGCATATCGCTCTCCGTGGAGCCCCTGATGCCGGACACCGGCGATCAGGTCTACGTGGACCGCAGGGCCGATCAGGTCGCCTTCTCATGGAAGATCGTCGGGGAGACGGATTCCGTCGAGGCGACGCTCCAGGAAAACAGCGCGGACATCCTCGCGCTGGAGCCCGGCAAGGCCGTGGACATCGCCACCTTCAAGGACGACGCCGAATACGCGCTGTGCGTGACGGCGATGCCGAAGAACGGCGCGCTGATGGGCGCGGAGCCGGTGCGGCAGGCGCTGAGCTTCCGGCTCTACCCCAAGGCGGAGCCCGTCACGGGCCTCGCCATCGACGTGGCGGACGCCACCCTCGAGGACGGCGTGTACAAGCTCAAGGGCGATGTCGTGCGGCTGTCCTGGCGGCACGACGGCGGTGAGGCGGAGCGCTACGCGCTGACGATCACCGGCGGCGAGACGGTCATCCAGCAGGAGCTCACCGGCACGGAGTACCGCTTCACCGCGCCGCAGAACGGAGACTATACGGTCAGGGTCGTGGCGTCGCCGCCCTACGCGCTCTCCGATGAGGATTGCGCCGAGGCGAAGATCGTGGTCAGGCCCCATATCCGCGGGTTTATCGAGAAATACTGGCCCTTCGGCCTCGGGCTGATCGCGCTGCTGATCGCGCTGATCGTGGCGCTGTCGCTGCTGCGCGCCGCCCGCGCCGAGCATGTGACCGGCAAGCTGCGGGTGATGTGCGCGGCGCTGGGCGTCGACGCGGCGCTGTCCTTCACCGACGACATCCACGGCGTGAAGCCGAACAGCCCGCTGACCGCCCACCGGGAGCTCAGGAAGCTCAAGGGCCAGAAGGCCTACGCGCTGCTGTCGCGGGTCAAGGTCAACACGGCCCTGGCGAACAGCTTCGGCGGCGTGAGCGCCAAGAACGTGAGCGCCGAGAACGCGGAGCGCATCGCCCAGGTGCGGCACCGGCCGAATGAAAAGCTGATCATGCTGTCGTATGCGGACCCCAAGACCGGAGTGCAGGAGCTTTGCTACGTGGGTAAGTACGACATCGGACAATCCGGCATGACCATCGAGGACGGCGGAACCGCCTATGAATTCCTGTTCAGCGCGCGGTAGGATGATGGATAAAACAACCGGGGGCAGGCCATGCGGCCTGCCCCCGGAAATTTTATCATTTTTCGCTCACCCGGCCCTGCGCCGGTCCTTGCCGTGGTTCTTATAGTACAGCGCCTTGGCGTCGTACATCCGCCGGTCCGCGGTGCGCCGGACGTCGGTGATGCTGCCGTCGGGAAACTCGGCGCAGCACACGCATCCGCAGGCGGCGCTCAGCGGCAGGGCGTTGTCCTCGGACCACGTCCTCATGCACGCCTCGTAGCGCTTGAGCCGCCGCTCCAGCTCGTTTTCGTCCGCGTGGACCAGCGCCACGAACTCGTCGCCGCCGATCCTGTACATATTGCCCTTATCCTCAAAGCACTCCCGGATGCAGGCGGCCGCGCCGATGATCAGCCGGTCCCCGGCGTCGTGGCCCAGGCTGTCGTTGACCTCCTTGAGCTCGTTCAGGTCTATGGCGATGTAGACCAAATCCGGCTTCAGCGGCTTTCCGGCCAGCGCCCGGAGCGCCCGCTCGTAGGCCCGGCGGTTGGGGAAGCCCGTCAGCACGTCGATCTCGGAGTTCTCCTGCTCCGTCACGATGCGCTCCGCAAGCTTCATCTTGAGCCGCAGGAAGTTGATGCCGAGGACGATCTGGAAGATGAAGAATATGGACAGGTTGATCATCGGCCCGAGGGACCCGGACACCGCCGCGGAGAGGTAGAGCATGAGGCTGTCCACGACGATGACGATGACCGTATACACCCACGGGAACAGGTAGAAGCTCAGCGGGACGGTCAGCGAGAACGTCATGAACACGATCGGGTCGACGGTGCCGTACTTCGCGGCGTCGAAGTAGGTGATGCCCAGCGACCACGCGAAGAAGAACGCCGCGTACAGCGGGTTGGCGATGTTCAGCCACCTGTGCCGGTGCTCGATGTCCCGCTTCACGCGCACGTTCAGCACGATGTAGGCCGCGGAGGCCGTCAGCAGGGCGATGTAGAACATGCGGTAGGTCCCGATGTACTGCCCGAACAGCGGCGGATTGATCAGCGTATAGACCAGCATGAATATCTCCAGCGCGCACACGATGGACAATGCGATCATCGAGGTGTTCCAGGAGGCGCTGTAGATGCTCATCAGTATCCTGCTTTTTCTGTCAGCGCTTTGCTTGCCCATGCGCTCATCTTCCCTTCCCACTCTATCCTTTGCCTCACGCCTTCACCCCGGCGACGAGCTTCTCCTCGCTGCCCTCCCGGTAGGCGGCGATCTTCAGGCTGACCGGCGTGACCGTGTCACTGATGATCAGGCGGTACTCCCACTTGAACACGCGGTGCTCCCGTATCGCCCTGAGCACGTTTTCCCGGTTGAACACGCGGCGGAACGCGGGCAGGTCCTCCGGGTGGAACGCCTTCTCGGCGTCGATCAGCGCCTGACGGAAGAAATCCTTTCCGACCTTGGAAAGCCCGAGGGTATCGTAGGCGTCCGACGCGAGCTGCTGGATGTAGTTGCCCGTCTCCGGGTCGATGATGTACATGCTGATGTAGTCCTCCGACAGCGCCATCATTCTGGCCAGGGCGTCGCGCTCCTTCTGGATCCGCTCGTACTCCTCCTTCTGCCGCATCTGGGCGTCGATGATGCTGATGCCCATGATGATGCGGTTGCTGCCCGGCGACATGCGCATGACCTTCATGTTCGCGTAGAGCGGCTTCCCGGTGTCCATCAGGCGGTAGGTCGTGGTGAACACGCCCTGCTGATCCAGCGCCTCGACGATGTTCTCCTTGGAGAACCACGTCAAAAACGGCTCCCGGTCCTCCTCGAATATGCGCGTCATGGTGTCGCGCTTCGCCGATTCGAAGAAGTCGTCGCCGTGGCGCTCCATGGCCAGCTCCTCCGCGCCGACCCGGGAGGAGTATTCGATGTAGCGGTCCGTGTCCAGATCGACCACGTAGATGTTGTAGTAGTCCGCGGCCAGCGCCCGGGCGATGTCCGCGTAGGTGGCGCCCTCGCTGGGCTCGCTGATGGACAGCACCGCGATGGCCACGGCGGTCGTGCCCGCGACGGGGTTGGTGCCGATGCGGCGCGCGAAGGAATGGACGACGGAGCCGTCCGGCATCTTCTCGTTGAAGAAGGAGCGCTGCCCCTGCTCGCAGCAGATCTTCACCACGCCGTTCATGAAGGCGTCGCTGTACTTTCCGTAGGCGCCCTGCAGGTAGGACAGGTCGAGGCTGAAGAACCGCTTGATGAAATCGCGGTAGGACTGATTGCTCCGGACGAAGCGGGAGGTATCCCCCTTCACCTCGATGATGCCCATCGGTATGGTGTTGAAGGAGTTCTGGAAGCCGTTGGCCTCGTCGCTGGCGATGACCGTCAGGTCGTACAGGTTCACGCGGCCCAGGACCTCGAAATACTCGGATTCCTCTGGGTTTTCAAAGCTGAAGTGGAAGCCGGTCCGGTTCCTTTCGAGGATGGCCTCGAAGGGCAGCGGCTTGCCGAAGTAAAACCCCTGCAGCTTGGAGCAGCCGATCTCCTGCAAAAAGTGCACCTGCTCCTCGGTTTCCACGCCCTCGCAGATGGTGTCCACGTCCAGGGAGGTGGCCATCTTCATCAGCTCGGTGAGTATGATCTTGGCGCTGTCGCTCTCGTTCAGCTTCCGCATGAAGCTCATGTCGAACTTGATCAGGTCAAACCGTATGCTCTGCAGCACGTCCGGCGAGGAATAGCCGCTGCCGTAGTCGTCCATCCACACCGGGAAGCCGAGGCTCTGGAAGCGCTCCACCTGCGCCTTCATGAAATCGAAGTCGCTGCCGAGGGTGCTCTCCGTGATCTCGACGGTCAGCATGGAGCGGTCGATGCCGGCGTCGTCCACGCGGCGGCGGACCTCCTCCACGATGTCGCAGGCGTCGAAATCGGAGCGGGACAGGTTGACGGAGTGCGGCACGACGATCATGCCCGCCTCCCCGTGGCGCTTCATCTTCTCCAGCACGCGCTCCACCACGTACAGGTCCAGCTTGTAGATCAGGCGGGACTCCTCCAGGTAGGGGATGAAGTCCGCCGGGGACAGGAAGCCCTTTTCGGGGTCGATCCAGCGCGCCAGGGCCTCCTCGTCGCAGATCTTGCAGTTCACCGCGCGCATGATGGGCTGGTAGTAGACCTGCACCCAGCGCTCCCTGAGGGCGCGGTCGAGGTTTTCGATGATGTACTGCCGCTTGTCGTTTTCGAGGCTCAGCTCCGCGTCGTAGTATTTGTAGGCGGATTCATAGGTGTTCCGCAGCGCGTCGCAGGCGATTTTCGCCCTGTCGCACGCCATGCTGACCGGCACCATGCCCATCCTGGCCGAGTAGATGCCGATGCGCAGAAGGAGCGAGTTGCCGTCGTTCAATTCGCCGCATTCGCGGATGAGCCGCCTGAGCTTGTCCTCCAGCCCCTCCTCCTTGGAGAAGGCCCCGAAGTGGTCCTGGCTCAACCGGCAGCAGCCCCCGCTGCCGAATATGCCGGAGAGCAGCCTGGCGAAGGCCTGCAGCAGCCTGTCGCCCTCGGCGAAGCCGTGCTTGCGGTTGAAGTACTTCATGCCGCCGAGGTTCATGTAGAGCAAGACGGGCTGGCCGCCGTCGCGGAAGATGGTCTCCTTGGCGACGTTGGCCAGCTCGAAGAAGCTGGTCATCGTGGGCAGGCCGGTCAGGTAGTCGTAGTAATTCGCCTTGAGGATGCTCTCCTCGTGCAGCGCCTCGTTGAACGCCCGGTTCAGAGAGGTCGCCTGGGTTTCGTCCTCCTCCGTGTACGCGCCCTCGTCGGTAAAGGAGACGTAGGCCAGGCGCGCGCCCGACGGCGTGAAGACGTGCTCCCCGATGGCGTGGGCGATGCGCTGCTCCGGGCCCCTGTCCTTCTTCGCGCGGAAGATCACCTCGTAGCGCTCGTCGTCGGTGATGAAGCGGCGCACGGCGTCCTTGACCCGCACCACGTCGTCGGGATGCGTGTTGTAGAACACGTCCTCGTTCATGATCCGGTAGGCCTCCGCCCTGTTCTCATAGCCGAACATGTTCAAAAATCCATCCGACAGGGCCAGGGTATACACATGCCCCTCCACATACTGGTATATGGCGAGCGGCGTCGGTATGACCTCCAGTATCGCGCGCTCGTTATCGGTGAATTGATATCTCTCCATGTCCGCACCCCTTTGAAACGTTCGTCAAACCCTGCTGTCGGCGACGGGCTTACCGCCTCTGCCGCCTGTCGCCCGCTGTTTCGTAATAGGCCTTTTTATTCCTGTACATCTCCTGGTCGGCCCGGGCGAAAACCTCCTTGAAGGAGGAATCGCTCCCCGGCCGGTAGTGGGCCGCGCCCTTTGAGATCGCCAGGCTCACGCCCACCTCGGCGGCGTTGAAGGCGCTCACGGCGTGGTCGACCGCCGCCATCTCCGCGTCCGTGATGACGTCCTTCACCACCGCGAATTCATCCCCGCCGATGCGGTAGGTCGAACCCGTGCCGAACACGGCGACCAAGGCCTCCGCCGCGCCGGTGATCGCCAGGTCGCCGCGCTCGTGGCCCAGGTTGTCGTTGATCTGCTTGAGGTTGTTGACGTCGAACACCGCGACGGAAAATGCCGCGTCGCCGGCGGCGATGGCGTCCTCCAGATGGCGGATGCGCTCGTGATAGGCCGTGGAGTTGCCCACGTTGGTCAGCGCGTCGGTATAGGCCTGGCTGTGAAGGTGGTCGAGATAGGCGCGCATCTCCCGCTGCATGGCGAGGACCTTGTCGCCGAGCTTCTCGATTTCGTCCACGGAGACCGCCGCGTCTCCCGACACCGCCGCGTCCCCGGGGGCGGACGCCCTCGACTTGGATTCCACGCCCGCCATCAGCGCGTCGACGCTGGTCGACAGCTTGGAGAGCTCCCCGTCCAGCGCCGTGAAGCGCTTCCGCACGCTGTGCGTGAGCAGGAACACGACCACGCCGCCGAACAGCACGGAGGCGATGGTGGCGATGATGATGGAGACCGTGTGCTTGAACACCTGCGCGTCGTACCACTCGGCGTCGAAGTCGATGCCGACGATGCCGGCCACGTTCCCCGCGGAGTCGAACACGGGGCTGTAGACGCTGTAGAAGTTGCCCCACCGGTCGGCCGCCGGTTCGTCGTCCACGGTGGCGATGCCCTTCGCGGCCTGGACCACCGCGTTGGTCACCACGATCTCCTCGCCGAACGCGCCGGGGTCCACCGGGTCCGGATCGACGATGAACGTGTAGCGGTTCTCCCCGGACTGCTTGACCGTGTAGATGAAATGGATGTCGACGTTGTTCCTGAATATCGTCAGCTGCTTTGCGATATGGTTAAAATCCTCCCCGCCGACATCGTCCTCGGTGAGCGCGCCCAGCACGTCGCCGTCCAATACGTCCGCGGCGGAGTTTGCCACGTCCAGCATGTTCTTCCTGATCAGCGTCTTCAACGCCGCCTCTGATTGACGGAGGATTACGACGCCGAGCAGCAGGTTGGCAAACAGCAGCAGAAGGCCGAATGCCAGCACGTACCGCGTCGTAAAGCTCAGCTTCTTGCGTTTCACTGTGAAGCCTCCGGGAGTGGTCGCGGTTCGGTCCGGCGGGCGATGAGGGCATCGCCCCTGCGGGATCCGGGGGTGGTCGCGGTTCGGTCCGGCGGGCGATGAGGGCATCGCCCCTACGGGATCCGGGGTGTGATCGCGGTTCGGTCCGGCGGGCGATGAGGGCATCGCCCCTACGGGATCCGGGTGTGGTCGCGGTTCGGTCCGGCGGGCGATGAGGGCATCGCCCCTGCGGGATCCGGGGGTGGTCGCGGTTCGGTCCGGCGGGCGATGAGGGCATCGCCCCTACGGGATCCGGGGTGTGATCGCGGTTCGGTCCGG
>JAFRFY010000163.1 GCA_017434085.1 Clostridia bacterium | reverse complement strand
TGGAGCGCCTGGAGAAGACCCGGCGCGACTACGTGTCCAACGTGTCCCACGAGCTGCGCACGCCGCTGACGGCCATGCGCGCGCTGGTGGAGCCCCTGAAGGACGGCATGGTGACCAGCGAGGCGGACCGGCAGCGCTATTACGACATCATACTGCGGGAGATCCTAAGGCTGTCGCGGCTCATCAACGACCAGCTGGAGCTCTCGCGGCTGCAGTCCGGCACGCTGTCCATCCAGAAGACGCACATGAAGATCGACGATCTGGTGTACGATGTCTGCGACCGCTACGCCGCCATCGCCGAGGAGCACGGCCTCAAGCTCCGCGTCAACACCGACTTTACCCAGTGCCCGATGGTGTACGCCAACGCCGACCGGCTGGAGCAGATGCTCATCATACTGCTGGACAACGCCATCAAGTACACCGAGAAGGGCTCGGTGAGCGTGTCCGCCCGCTGGGACGACGAGAAGGTGGTCATTTCCGTTAACGATACCGGCATCGGCATCGACGAGGCGGACCTGCCCTATGTGTTCGACCGCTTCTACAAGGTCGACAAGGCCCACAGCGGCAAGGGCAGCGGCCTGGGCCTCTCCATCGCCAAGGAGCTTTTAAAGCGCATGGGCGAGGACATCCGCGTCACCAGCGAAAAGGGCAAGGGAACGCAGTTCTCGTTCACGCTGCACCGGGAGGAATAGAGAGAGTGTAGAGTGAGGAGTGGAGAGTGGAGATACAGTCAGCCGCGCACTGATCGTGGAGGATGACAATCCGAAAGCTCCCGCGAAGAAATGTGTTTTGTAAAGGAAAACCATATAACTTCGTTCTCAGGCATTCTCTATCTGCACTCTCCACTCTCCACTCTTCACTCTCAATGACTCTGTTCCCTCATTCCATCCTACCATCTTTAGCATCGAGGTGCCGTCATGCCCAGAAGATCCGTACGCACGCGCAAGCGCACCATGGGGGTGTTTTCCTTCCTGATCGGTCTGACCGTCGTCGCGGCGGTGGGGCTGATCTGCGCCATTGCGATCAGGGACCGGCTCGCGCCCGTCGATCAGGAGCCGGAGGTCCCCGCGCCCACGGACGGCTTTTTCGTGGACGCCAAGAACATGCCCGAGACGCAGATCGTGCTGCGGGCCGACACGTTCTCGGACGAATTCCTGCCCACGCCCACGCCGGACCCCGACGCCACCCCCACGCCGGAGCCCACGCCCCAGCCCACGCCGGACAACAGCGACCCCTCCGCGGGTTTAAGGCCGGTGGCCATGGGGCCGAACATGCTGCCGGTCTACAAAAAGGCGTTCACGGACGACAAGGTGATCGCCATCACGCTGGACGAGTGCTCCGGCGAGAAGATCACCACCGCCTTTGCGAAGCTGGCCGTGCGGTACGGCGCGAAGCTCACGCTGTTCCCCACCGGCGAGAACGTGATGAAGGAGGGCATGAACGCCCTGCTGCGCAAGTGCCTGTTCGAGCTGGGCTTTGAGATCGAAAACCGCGGCTACAGCGATTTTGCCAAGGTGTACCAGTACATGGACACCATGATGGTGCAGGAGATCTGGAAGCAGAGCATCGCGCTGAACTACACGCTGGGCGTGAAGTACCAGCCCCACTTCTTCCGCATGTACGGTGGGCTGGGCGAGTACGACCCCCGCACCCACGCCTATTTAAAGGAGCAGGGCTACCTGGGCGTCGCCCACTGGACCGTGGCCTGCAGCGGCATCGACCTGAACCGCATCGCCGGCAAGCTGACCCCCGGCGGGGTGTACGCATTCAGGAGCACCCCCGAGGACGGCCAGCGCATGTACCGGCTGATGAAGGCCGCCAAGGACGAGGGCTACCGCATGGTCACCATGAACGAGCTGTTCGGCCTGCCCGCCAACGAGTACCATCAGGTGCAGGGCTCCCTGCTGGCGGAAAAGATGCCCGTATTCCACTACGACCCCACCCAGTACTACGACCTCTACACCGGCGATTCCGCCTGGGCCGTGGCGCTGGTGCAGGCCCGGCTGACCGAGCTGGGCTACCTGCCCGAGAACAGCGCCGACGGCATCTTCGGCGAGGGTACCGCCCAGGGCGTGCGGCTGTTCCAGGTGGAGATCGGGCGCGCGGCCTCCGGCGTCGCCGACGTGGCGACCCAGAAGGCCCTGTTCGCCAGCAGCGCCCCCGCCAATCCCCGGCCCCTGGAGACCCCCGAGCCGAAATCCTCCGGCAAGTCGTCGAAGAAATCCTCGAAGGCGGATGCCGCCGAGGACAGCGGGGATTCGGATGACTTCCAGTTCAGCGACCTCATGGACGAGGACGATGAACCGATCCCCGAGTCGTATGAGGAGGAGACCGATCCCGGGAATCCGTTTGAGGATGAGGGGATCGAGGAGGAGTAGGGAGTAGGCAGTAGGGAGTAGGGGTTATGTCGGTACAATAGGGAATAGGAATTGCTGGGGAGGGAACAGGGAACAGGGAACAGGGAACAGGGAACAGGAATAGCCCGCCTGTAGGGGCGATGCCCTCATCGCCCGCGGGAACCCACACACGTCGTAGGGGCGGCGATGCGCACAAGAGAGCCCTGACGCCCCGTGGGACGTCCCTACGGTCGTGTTGACTACCCATCATACAAAACCGTCCCGACGATGGTTGCCGGGACGGTATATTTATATCGGTTCTTCACGAAAACTTGAGGGATGCTCTTCTCCATCACTCCGGAGAACGACCTCTCCGCCTCGCTTCGCTCGGCATCCCCCACTCCCTCCGTCACCGCTTCGCGGTGCCAGGGGCTGTTGCATTAACGTAAAGATGCACAAAACCATTAAGAAATAGTGCGGGCGATGAGGGCATCGCCCCTACGCTACGCACTGATTAAGGGACTTTTCACGTATGGCAGAGGCTAAAACGTCTGAAATCTCTGCCTGC
>JAFRFY010000162.1 GCA_017434085.1 Clostridia bacterium | reverse complement strand
GCCGATGCCGCGAACCGCCCCCGTGCCGCCTATGCCGAGGGCCGTGCCCGCGCCGCCCGCGCGCGAGCTCCCGCGCCCGATCATGAAGGATAAGCCCGTGCAGGTGGCGCTTTCCGAGGTCGCGCCGAAGGCGGTGTCCGGCGAGAAGCGGGCGGACTACCGCGTGATCGGGGTGCTGATGAACACCTACATACTGGTGGAGGCGGACGACGCGCTGGTGATGATCGACCAGCACGCCGCCCATGAGCGCTTGAACTACGAGCGCCTGATGCAAAAGCTGGAGGCGGGCCGGGGTTCCCAGCAGCTTTTGACGCCGCTGGTGGTGCACCTGTCGGCGCGGGAGATGGCGCTGGTGCGGGACAATATCGACGTACTCTCCGACGCGGGCTACGATGTGGAGCCCTTCGGCGAGCAGGACATACAGGTGCGCGCCGTGCCCTTCATACTGGGCAAGGCCGACCTGCGCCCCGCGTTCATGGACGCCATCGGCGCGCTGGACCGGGTCAGGACCGCCGCGGCGGAGCTTCGCCGCGCGGAGATCATGCAGATGTCCTGCAAGAGCGCCGTGAAGGGCGGCGACAGGCTGTCCGAGGGCGAGGTGGCGTCGCTGATTCAGCAGATGCTGGAGACCGGCGCGCCTCCGACCTGCCCCCACGGACGCCCAGTGATGAAGGCCCTTTCCCGCCGGGAGCTTGAGAAGATGTTCAAGAGGATACAGTGACGGGGGAGTAGGGAGTAGGCAGTAGGGATGGATGATGTGATTAACAAGCCGCTCTTGCCCGTGGTGGCGGGGCCGACGGCTTCGGGGAAGACCGCGGTCGCGGCGGCGCTTTGCCGTCTGATCGGCGGCGAGGTGGTGTCGGCGGACTCGATGCAGGTCTACCGGGGGATGCCGGTATTGTCCGCCGTGCCGTCGGAGGATGAGCGGCTGGGCGTGCCCCACCATCTGCTGGAATTCGTGGACCCCGCGCGGCGCTACACCGCCGACGCCTACCGGGAGGACGCCGGGCGCTGCATCGCCGACATACTGAGCCGGGGCAGGCAGCCGGTGCTCTGCGGCGGCACGGGGCTGTACATCGACGCCGTCACCCGGCCCATGTCCTTCTCCATGCAGAGCGACGAGGCCATGCACGCCGAGCTGATGGCCATGGGGGAGACGCCAGAAGGCCGTCGGCGGCTGCACGCCATGCTCGTGGAGGTCGACCCGGCGTCCGCCGCGCGGCTGCATGAAAACGACGTGCGGCGGGTGTCCCGGGCCATCGAGATCTACCGGCTCACCGGCGTCACCCAGACCGAGCACACCCGGCGGGACCGGGCGCGGGCGGGGGATTACCGGGAGGCGCTGTTCGCGCTGGACTGGCCCAGGGACGCACTCTACGCCCGCATCGACCGGCGGGTGGATCATATGCTCGAACGGGGGCTCGTCGACGAGGTGCGCCGCCTGATGGCTGACCCCCAGGCCCATCCCACCGCCATGCAGGCCATCGGCTATAAAGAGATCGCCGCCGCGCTCAGGGGCGATATCCCCATGGACGAGGCCGTGCGCCAGGTAAAACAGGCCACCCGCCGCTTCGCCAAGCGGCAGATGACCTGGTTTCGGCACGATGAGAGGGTTGTGTGGATCAGCGCGGAAGACAGGACGGCCGAGGCGATTGCGGAGGAGATAAAAGGAAAATTATAAAACACCCCCTATCCCAATCCAATTGGGACAGGGGGCGTTTATGTCAGTCCGCCTCGGCGATTTCGAGGTACTTCTCGAAGACCTCGTCCAGCTCGGCGTCGTCGTCGATGGAGGTATAGTAGTCGTTGCCGTCCTCGTCGGTCTCGATGCGCAAAATCACCAGCTCGTCCTCCTCCACATCCTCCATGGGCTCCACGGGCACCAGGCAGATGTAGGTCTGGCCCTTGTGCTCGAGGGTCATCAGGTGCTCGAAGTCCACCTCGGTGCCGTCCTCGTCCACCAGCTGCACGATGTCCTCGCGCTCCATATCCAGTTCATGATTGTTCTCGCTCATGTGATATACACTCCTCAGATAGTTTTTATGTGCTTCATCCCGCCATCCGCCCCGGTCCAGGAAGGATTGCAGGATGTAGGTCGCCGCCAGCTTGTCCACCACGTCCCTGCGCTGCCTGCGGCGGACGTCGCCCTCGATCAGCAGGCTGGTGGCCAGCTTTGTGGTGAGCCGCTCGTCCTCAAAGCGGACGTTCAGCCCCCGCGCCGCGAGCTTCTGCGCGAACTGCCGGACGCGCTCCGCCTGAAAGCCCTCGGTGCCGTCCATGTTCTTCGGCAGGCCGCACAGCACGCGGTCGGTTTCGTACTGTTTACACAGCGCCGCGACCCGCTCGGCGTCGCGCTCGAAACCCTTGGTCCATATGGTCTCCACGCCCTGGGCGGTGAGGTCCAGCAGGTCGGACACCGCCACGCCGATGCGCTTTTCGCCCACGTCCAGGCAGATCACCCGCATGTCTCACACCACCTTTATACAGAATTGGGGGCACGCCCGGGCGCAATAGCCGCAGAACACGCACTTCTCCGGGTCCACCGTGGCGCGGCCATCGACGATTGAGATGGCCTCCTGCCGGCAGCGCTCGGCGCACTTGCCGCAGCCCTCGCACCAGTCATGTACCATGATCTGCCTGGGCCGGTTTTTAAGGGCGTCCAGCCGGGCGAAATCGCCCTCGAAGGCGGCGACGTCGGCGTCGATCTCCTCGACACTCTGCATGCCCATGGCCACGCTGTCCAGCAGGGGACTGTTGATGGCGTATTCGAGCGCCGCCCGGTTGTCGGAGATCAGGTGCCCGCCGCCCAGGGGCTTCATGGCGAATATGCCGATGTTGTGCGCCCGCGCGGCGCGGATGGCGTCCTCCATGTCCTCGCGGGCGCCGTCCTGTATGCCGATGCCCGCCCGGTTGATGAGGGGGTGGATCACGTCGATCATCGGAAAGCGGGGCGCGGCGCGCACGCAGGCGGCGTAGTGGGTGCTGACCCCGACGGCGCCGATGTGCCCGAGCGCCTTCTGCTTTTGAAGGTAGACGAGGGCTTCCTCGTGGCCCCGCAGGGTGTAGAGGGATTCCTGCTCGTGCAGCATGAACAGGTCCACGTAGTCCCGCCCGAGGCCCCGGAACGCCCGCTCCAGCGCGGCGGCGGCGGTGGGTTCGTCCCAGCAGTAGGCCTTGGTGCTGATGACGTAGTCCGGCGCGTCCCTGAGCGCCAGGCGGATGTGGGGGTAGGTGCCGTAGAGGTCGGCGGTGTCCAGGAAGCGCACCCCGCGCTCGTAGGCGTGGATCAGCAGCCGCGCGCCCGCCTCCGGGGACAGGCCCTTCTGAAGCGGCGACATGGTCAGCGTGCCGTAGCAGAGGTGGGACACCGCGAGGCCGCTTTTTCCCAGTTTACGCATTTGCATGGCAGGTTTCCTCGGATATACAGTATTACAGGGCTGGAAACGCCGGGTTTCCAGCCCTGATGCAGCCCGAACCAAGCCGCTGGCGGCCTGCGGAGGTTACTTGTCGTGCTGCTCCACATAGAAGCGCACAAACTCCTCCAACAGCTCGTCGCGCTCCAGCCGACGGATCAGCGAACGGGCGTTGTTATAGCTGGTTATGTAGGTGGGATCGCCGGAAATGATGTAGCCCACCATCTGCATTATGGGATCATGCCCCTTGGCCTTCAGCGCCTGATAGACCAACTCAATGATCTCAGCCGCTGATTCCGGGGCATCCGCCGGAATGCGGAAATGCCTTGTTTCATCCATTTTGCCGTTCATAGCGCACCGCCTTTCGAGCAAAGCATTCACATTCAAAATCATTATAGCACATTTCTCGGAAAAGTTCAATTGTTTTCGTGCTGTTGAACGAAAACTCTAAATACCGTTCGCACGGACATCAGCACCGGCAGCGCCGCCAGCATGCCGCCGATGCCGCCGAAGCTCGCCCCGGCGTATATGGCCACCAGCACCGCCGCGGGGGAGAAGCCGGTGAGGCTGCCCATGATGCGCGGGGAGATGATGGCGGAATCCAGCTGCTGCACCAGCGATAAAACGCCCGCGCACAGCGCCGCCTTCTGCCAGCCGTCGCCCAGCGCGATGAGCACCGCGGGCACGCTGCCGATAAACGGGCCGAAGTAGGGCACCATATTCAGTATGCCCACGATGCCGCCCAGCACCGCGGCGCTGCGCACGCCGATGAGCATGAGCCCCAGCGCCGCGAGCGCGCCCACCGCCAGCGCCACCAGCAGCTGCCCCTGGAGGTAGAGCCGCACCTCCCGCGCCACCGCGCCGCCCATGCGCACCGCGGTGCAGCGGGCGGAGCGGGGCGTCATAAGCTCCAGCCGCAGCAGCAGCCGGTCCCGGTCGCACAGGAAGAACACGCACAGCATGGCCATCATGGACAGCCGGGACAGGGCGTCCGCCGCGCTGCCCGCGAGGGCCAGCGTGCCCGCGAGCATGCCGGTCAGAAGGTCCGAAAGCCGGTTCAGCGGCAGCTCGGGCAGCATAAGCCCGGGGAGGCGCCGCGCTATGCGGTCGGACAACGCCCGCGCCCAGTCGGACAGCCGCGCCGCGGAGAGGGGCAGCGCCTCCATGAGCTGCGCGGCCTCCCGCACGATCGCCGGGAGGAAGAGCCACAGAAGCCCCGCCACCGCCGCCAGCACGATCAGAAGCGCCGCCACCGCCGCCGCGCCCCGGGAGAGCGGTCCCTCCAGCCGGGCCGCCAGCGGCTCCAGCAAAAACGCCATCACCGCCCCGCCCAGGCACAAAAGCCCCACCCGCAGGACAGGCCCGCGAAACAGCACGAACCCCGCGGCGAGGGCCGCGATGACGACGGCGGGCTTCCATGCGTTCCGGAGTGTCGTAGAGAAGATGTTTTGCATGATGATTACGTCCTTTGTTTCGGTGAGAGGCCGTCACCCCTACTCCCTACTGCCTACTCCCTACTCCCTCAATCTCACATCTTCCGCGCGAAATCGTCGGCCTTATCGGAGATCCAGCTGCCGGTCTTCTTCGCCGCCTGGTTCCACTTGCGCTCGGTCTGCCAGTTCATCACGCCGAACATGGTCGCCGCCGCGGAGCCGATCAGCATCCCGGCGATCAGGCCCTTGGTCATGCCGCCCTTCATCGATCCATCCCTCCCTTTCCAATTCGGCGGGATCGATGATGATCTCGCCGGTCTCCCGGTTTGCGGTGAAGCGTTCAACGCGCCGACGCCCGGCCATGAGGTCGTCCCAGAAGCCCAGGGACAGCCACAGCGCCGTCACCGCGAAGCTGAGCTCGTCGATCTCCGCCCCGGTGACGGCCCCCAGCCGGGCGCCGTCGGTGCCCGTCGCGCGGCGAAACAGGGGGGCGATACGCATGCGCCGCCGCGTGCCGGGGCTGTCGGAGAGTATCGCCACGCGGCCCAGCAGCTCGAGCCGCTCGGCGGGGAGCCATCGCGCGCCGCGAAAACCGGCGCTGACCCATATGCCCCTGAGGCGGGTCAGGTCCTCCTCCAGCTCGGCCTGCACCATCCGACCAATCCTTCGGTTGCGGCACACCACCGGCATGCCGATCATCGAACGAATCGTCTTCACGCCCGTCACGTCCCTTCCGCGCAAATCCGGCACAGGCTATTATCGGCGCGCGGCGGCGGCTTCACGCGCGGCAATTCCTTCCGTTCGCGGTTTTCGGTTATATATATTTGGAATAACCGTTGTATATACCGGGATTATATGTTACAATACTATTAAACGTGAAACAAAATAGGGCGAATGTGCGTCAAATATATGGTATTGTAATCTGTTGACATATATTCGACAATAAAGACACACGTTTGACAAGAAGTTGTGATATCTTGACAATACAATCCGCAGGGAGGTACTTTCAATGGATGAATACAGGACGGGCTACAAGATACTGGTGGCGGACGACGACCCGAACGTGCATCAGTCTCTCAACGCCTATTTCCGGCGGGAGGGCTACCAGATGATCTCCGCCTACGACGGCGACCAGGCGGTGCAGCAGGCCCGCATACAGCACCCGGATATGATCATACTGGACATCATGATGCCCGGCATGGACGGCCTGATGGTGTGCCGGGAGGTGCGCAAGGTCTCGAACGTGCCGATCATCATGCTCACGGCCAAGGGCGACGAGTTCGACAAGCTGCTGGGCCTCGAGATGGGCGCGGACGACTACATCACCAAGCCCTTCAGCCCCCGCGAGGTGCTGGCCCGCGTGAAGGCGGTGCTCAGGCGCATGCGGGAGATGAAGGAGGACGACAAGTCCGCCCACCTGGTCATCGGCAACCTGGAGATCGACATGAACGCCTTCACCGTGAAGCTGGGGGGCAAGCCCATACCCTGCACCCCCAAGGAGACGGAGATCCTCTGGACGCTGGCCAGCAATCCCGGCATGGTGTTCAGCCGGGAGCACATGCTGCAGAGCATCTGGGGCTACGACTTCCTGGGCGACACCCGGGCGGTGGACAGCCACATCAAGCGCATCCGCGCCAAGCTGTGCACCGAGGACAACGGCTGGGACATCAAGACGGTCTGGGGCGTGGGCTATCGCTTCGAGGTGGCCGGGGCAGAGCAGCCGTAAGGGAAGATGAAGCTCAAAAAGTACAACAACCTGGGTATCGGCGCGAAGACCCTCATGAGCCACATCGCGCTGGCCCTCTCCGTGGTGCTGCTGGCCAGCGTGCTGACCTACGTGCTGACCTACCGCTACATGCGGGACAACCACATCCGCGACCTGCTCAACAAGGCGGAGCGCATCTCCGAGACCGTCCACTCCGTGTCCGACGGCGGTTTCAAGCCCTCGCCGCGGGTGGTGCGCATCTATCAGGTCCTCACCGACGCCCGGGTGTTCTTCCTGGAGCAGGGGGAGGAGAAGATGCGGCTTTGGCAGTACACGCCGCCCGCGAAGCCCGGCGAGGAGCGGGTCGCGCCCACGCAGGAGGACGACCTGCAGTGGGTGGACATCATCAGCGCCATCGATTTGCAGTTCTTCACCCGCATCCTGAAGGGAGAGCGGGTTTCTGCCATGCAGCGCTTTGAGTTCACGGAGGGCGAGGTGGTGTTCGCCGGGGTGCCGATCTACGACGAGGACGGCGCCGTCATGGGCGGCGTGGTGCTGGCCCAGCCGGTGGAGCAGCTCAAACAGCTGACCCGCACCATCGGGGTGTTGATGTTCATCGTCATCAGCGTGTCGCTTTTGATGGCCGTGGTCATGGCCACGCAGCTCACCCGCCGCCTGGTGCGCCCCATACAGCGCATCACCCGCGCCGCCCGCCGGCTGACCGACGAGAGCGACTACGCCGAGCGCATCACCGGCCTGCCCAACGACGAGATCGGCGATCTGGGCCGCACCATGAACAGCATGGCCGCGCGGCTGATCGACGCCATCAAGAACCTGCGCAAGGAGCGCGACAAGCTGGGGCTGGTCATCTCCGGCATCGGGGAGGGCCTGATCGCCGTGGACTACAAGGGCCGCATCGTGCACTACAACCCGGTGTTTTTGGAGCTTATGGAGATCAACGGCATCGACGACCTGTGGGACAGCGAGGACGACAACATACAGGCTCTCAAGGAGCTGTTGAAGCGCTGCATGAAGACCGGGGAGCCGGAATCGCTCAACTGGCAGAACCACACCCAGCGCGCGCTGTACGCCGGGGCGTCGCCGCTGATGGACGAAAACGGCGACATCATCGGCGCGGTGTGCCTGCTGCGGGACATGTCCGAGGCCATGCGCATGGAGCAGCTCCGTCGGGAGTACGTGGCCAACATCTCCCACGAGCTGCGCACGCCGCTGACCGGCATACGCGGCATGGTGGAGCCGCTGATCGACGGCTGCATGGACACCGAGGAGGAGCGCCAGGACAGCTACCGCGTGATCCTAAGGGAGACCATACGGCTGGAGAAGCTGGTGGGGGAGATGCTGGACATGTCGCGGCTCCAGGACGGGCGCGTCAGCGTGGAGCTGGAGCGGCTGGAGCTGCCGGGCATACTGGAGGCCGCCGCCCGCGGCATGCGGCAGATCGCCGCGGAGGCGGGCGTCGAGCTCAAGGTGGAGACGGACGGCTCGCCGCTTGCCTGCATGGGCAACGAGGATCGCATCACGCAGGTGCTGGTGATCCTGATGGACAACGCCCTGAGCTTCACCCCCGCCGGGGGCACGGTGACTGTGTACGCCCGGGACGCCGGAAGGTGCGTGGCCGTGGGCGTGCGGGACACCGGCTGCGGCATCGAGCCCAAGGACATGCCGCTGATATGGGAGCGCTTCTACAAGGCGGACCGCTCCCGCATGCGCACCACGGGCACCGGCCTCGGCCTGGCCATCGCCAAGCTGGTCACGGAGCTCATGGGCGGGCAGATCGGTGTGCAGTCCGAGCCCGGCAAGGGGGCGGATTTCACCTTCACGCTCAACAAGGAGGACCCCCGTATACCGCCGGTGCCGCAGATGCGCAAGACCACGCCTACAGTACAATCGTAAATTACATGAAAATAAGCCGCGGGCACTTGACTTTTTCGCGGAAGCCCTCTATAATACGAAAATGAATTTGAAATCAAATTTCAAAATGAGGGATCCAGCATGAAAAAGACATTGCTCGCGGCTTTTGCGCTGCTCTTTACGCTGTGCGCCGCCGGATGCGCCGAGGGAAGGCTGTCCGTGGTGTGCACGGACTTCCCCTGCTACGACTTCGCCCGGCAGGCGGCGGGGGACAGGGCCGAGGTTGCGATGCTCCTGAAGCCCGGCGTGGAGGCGCACTCCTTCGAGCCCACCCCGGCGGACATCATATCCATCGGGGAGGCGGACCTGTTCGTGTACATCGGCGGCGAGAGCGACGCCTGGGCGGACAGCATCCTCGAGGGCTTCGACGGCGCGGACGCCCCGACGGCCCTGCGGATGATGGACTGCGTCGCCTCGCCGATCGAGGAGGAGGGGGAGCATCATCACGACGAGGGCCCGGAGTACGACGAGCACATCTGGACCGACCCCCATAACGCCGCGCAAATGGCCCGGGCCGTGGGGGAGAAGCTCGCGGAGATCGACCCGGCGAACGGGGAGGTATATCGTGCCAACGCCGAAGCCTACGCGGCGCAGATCGACGCAATCGACGCGGAGATATCGGACATCGTGTCAAACGCCCGGCGCAAGACCCTGGTGTTCGCAGACCGTTTTCCCTTCATCTACCTCGTGCGGGCCTACGGGCTGGACTATCTCGCGGCCTTCCCCTCCTGCACGGCGGACACCGAGCCCAGCGCCCAGGTCGTGGCGACGCTGATTAAAAAGGTGGCCTCGGAGCGCATCCCCGCGGTGTACACCATCGAGCTGAGCACCCAGGCCATCGCACGGACCGTGGCCGAGGAGACCGGGGCGCAGATACTGACGCTGCACTCCATGCAGACGCTGTCCCAGGCGGACTTCGACGCCGGGGCGAGCTGGGTGTCCCTGATGCGAGATAATATTGAGGCGCTGAAAGCGGGGCTGAACTGACATGCGGGGGGAGTACAATACCCGGCAGAAGCGGGAGATGCTCAGCTTTTTGAAGGAGCGCGGCCTTAAGCACTTCTCGGTGGACGACGCCGTGTTCGAGCTGCAGGACCGGGGGGAGAAGATCGGCCGGAGCACCGTGTACCGCTACCTGGAGCAGCTGGCGGCGCAGGGCGCGGTGCGCAAGTACCAGAGTGTGCAGGGCGTGACCCAGTACCAGCACGTGGAGGACGCCGCGGCGTGCGACGGCCACTTTCACATGATGTGCTCGAAGTGCGGCAACCTGTTCCACGTGGACTGCCGGCTGATGGGCGCGCTGACAAAGCACCTGATGGAGGACCACGGCTTCGCGCTGGACCCCCGGGAGACCATACTGGTGGGGCTGTGCGGGCAATGCAGAAACGGCGGGGAGGCGGCGGAGCATGGCGCTGATACAGCTTCGGGATGTCACCATTGCCTTTGAGGGCACGGTGGCCGTGGACCGCGTGAGCCTGTCCGTCGAGAAGGGCGACTACCTGGTGGTGCTGGGGGAGAACGGCTCCGGCAAGTCCACGCTGATGCGGGCCATGCTGGGGCTGGTGAAGCCCAGAAGCGGCAGCATCGTTTCCGGCGACGGGCTGATGAAGAACCAGATCGGCTACCTGCCCCAGCAGACCGCCGCGCAGCGGGACTTTCCCGCCTCGGTGGAGGAGGTCGTGCTCTCCGGGTGTGTCAACCGCATGGGGAGGCGGTTCTTCTTCAATAAAGCTGACAGGGCCGAGGCGGAGGCCAACATGGCGCTTTTAGACGTGACGAAGTTCCGCAAAAAGTCCTACCGCACGCTGTCCGGGGGCCAGCAGCAGCGGGTGCTGCTGGCGCGGGCGCTGTGCGCCACCGACGGCATGCTGCTGCTGGACGAGCCGGTGACGGGCCTCGACCCCGCCGCCACGCGGGAGCTGTACGACGTCATACGCGACCTGAACGTCCGGCACGGCGTGGCGGTGGTGATGGTGTCCCACGACGTCCGGGGGGCGCTCAGGGACGCCAGGCACGTGGCCGTCATGGACACGGGCATGGACTTCAACGGCACCGTGGAGGCCTACGCGGCGCAATATCTGAACAAGGCGGTGAAGGCCCGTGGCTGACCTGCTGTCGAGATGGACGAAGAAGCCCGACAAGAAGGGCGCGGCCGTGCTGTGGGCGCTGCTCATAATCGTGGTGATCTGGCTTTTGTGCCATGTGCGGGACATCGGTTGGATGATCACCGAGATGGGCGGCTATCTGGGCTACAAATTCATACGCCGGGCGCTGCTGGTGGGGGCGCTGGTGTCGCTGTGCGCGGCGCTGCTGGGCGTGAGCCTGGTGCTCAAGCGCTACTCGATGATCGGCGACGGCCTGTCCCACGTGGGCTTCGGCGCGCTGACGGTGGCCATGGCGCTGGGGTTCGTGACGGCGGACAGCCTGCCGGCCTTCCTGCCCGCCGGGGTGCGGGGCGGCGTAGGAGCGCTGTGCGCGTCCATCGCCGAGAGCCCGCTGCCGTTCACGCTGGTCGTGGTGGTGCTGTGCGCGTTTCTGCTGCTGCGGTTGAGCGGCAACAGCCGCATGCGGGGGGACTCCGCCATCGCGCTGATCTCCACCTCGGCGCTGGCGCTGGGCGTGGTGGTCACCAGCATGACCAGCGGCATGAACGTGGACGTGTACAACTACATGTTCGGCTCCATACTGGCCATGAGCGCCTCGGACGTGTGGCTGTCGGTGATACTCTCGCTGGTGGTGCTGGCGCTGTTCATACTGTACTACCCGCGCATATTCGCCGTGACCTTTGACGAAGCCTTCGCACGGGCCACCGGCACACGCGCCCGGCTGTACAACCGGCTGATCGCGCTTCTGACTGCCGTGACGGTGGTCATCGGCATGCGCATGATGGGCACGCTGCTGATCTCCAGCCTCATCATCTTCCCGGCGCTGTCCGCCATGCGGGTGTTCGACAACTTCCGCGCCGTGACCGTCAGCGCCGCGGTGATCTCCGTGAGCTGCTTCCTCGTGGGCATGATGCTCTCCTGCGTCTACTCCATCCCCACCGGCGCCGGCATCGTGGGAATCAATTTGCTGGTGTTCCTGGCGTTTTCGTGTATCGGGGCGGGGAGGGAGTGAGGGTGGAGTGTGGAGGGTGGAGTGTGGAGTTATAGTTTGCCAGAGAACCAAGATATGTTGGTTGATCAGCAAGATCGGGCTGCTTCGCGGGAACAATACCCCTGTCAACTGCGTTCATCTATGCGCGGCTAACTCCAACTCCACACTCCACACTCCACCCTCCACACTCTCCAAAAACTTAACCAACCCTTCCCTTGCAAACCTCTCCGACATGCTGTATAATGTCCGAGTAAGCAGAAGCGTCCACTTCTCACCTTGCGGCGAAAGCTTCAACGGTTTCTGACAATTCAGAGGGGCCCCGAATGGGGTTTTACAGAGTGGCGCTATGCGCTGCTCTTTTTTCATCGCGCGAACAGATTTAGGAGGTGTTTCGGTATCAACGATCTCATGATTAACGAGGAGATCCGCGACCGCGAGGTGCGCGTTGTGGATCAGAACGGCGAACAGCTGGGCGTCATGTCCAGCAGGGACGCGCTGGCCTTGGCAGAGGAAAGGCAGCTGGATCTTGTCAAGATCGCGCCGCAGGCCCGTCCGCCGGTTTGCAAGCTCATGGACTACGGCAAGTATCGCTTCGAGCAGTCCAAGAAAGAGCGTGAGTTCCGCAAGAATCAGAAGGTCATTACCGTCAAAGAGGTTCGCCTGTCCGCCACCATCGAGGATCACGACGTGGACGTCAAGTTCAAAAACGCCGTCAAGTTTCTCAAGGATGGCAACAAGGTGAAGGTGACGATCCGCTTCCGCGGGCGTCAGATCACCCACTCTGAAATCGGCCGCCAGGTTATGACGGAGTTCGCCGAGCGCATCAAGGAGTATGGAACCGTGGACAAGCCCCCGCAGATCGAGGGCCGCAACATGTCCATGTTCATTTCACCCAGGGCCGCCGACTGACGCGCCCCAATCACGAGAGGAGGAAAATCCCATGCCCAAACAGAAGACGCATAAGGGCGCCGCAAAGCGTTTTAATCTCACCAAGAGCGGTAAGGTCAAGCGCGCCCAGGCTTTCAAGCGTCACATCCTGACCAAGAAGCCCACCAAGCGCACCCGCAACCTTCGCAAGGCCGCCTATCTGACCACCACCGAAGGCAAGACCATGAAGAAACTGATCCCCTACAAGTAAGGAGGCGAATCGACAATGGCAAGAGTGAAGCGTGCAGTTACCGCACAGAAGAAAAAGCGCAAGATCATGAAGCTCGCCAAGGGCTACTTTGGCGCCAAGAGCAAGCAGTACCGTGCAGCCAGCGAACAGGTTCGTCGCTCCCTGCGCTACGCCTACATCGGCCGCAAGCTGAAGAAGCGCGAGTTCCGCCGCCTGTGGATCGCCCGCATCAACGCGGCGGCCCGCATCAACGGCCTGAGCTACTCTAAGCTGATGAACGGCCTGAAGGTGGCTGGCATCGATATCAACCGCAAGATGCTCTCCGAGCTGGCGATCTCCGATCCCGCCGCGTTCGCGGTGCTGGCGGAGAAGGCCAAGGCCGCCGTCAAGTAAAAATCACCATGAAAAATCCGTCCCATTTTTCGGGACGGGTTTTTTATGGTTATTCACGTTTTCATTTGGGAGACGACCTCTCAGTCACAGACTTCGTCGGCGACAGCTCCCCTGGACAGCAGTCGCGCCACTGCCTATGGCAGGCGCGACCAGCCCGCGCGCATCCTGCGGATGCCAGCGCGGCGCTGCCGGCGGCCCGCTTGCGCGGACGCCGGTGCGTGGAAGGGGAGCCAAGGCTGCCGCGAACATGATAAATCCCCTTGCCTCCCCGTCCTGCCTCCCTCTTTGAGGGAGGTGGCACCGCGAAGCGGTGACGGAGGGAGTGGGAGGTGCCCCCGAAGGGGGCGGAGAGGTCGTTCTCCTTCTCTTCGTAAGTGACGAAGAAGAGGCTCCCAGCAGTAAACGAAACGGTCTGTTGATGGCGGGCGGCGCATCGCCGCCCCTACGAGCGCGGTTCGTCCTGTTGCCGTAATACGGTTATCGTCGCAACAGACCCCGTCGTAAGGATGCCATTCATGGCGTCCGCAAGTCCTGATGCGTACAGTACTGACGCCAAGAATGGCGTCCCTACGGGGATTGTGATATCCCCAGCTATTCCTGTTGCCTATTGCCTATTGCCTATTGCCTATTGCCTATTGCCTATTGCCTAATCCCTAGTCCCTAATTCCTAATTCCTAATTCCTAATCCCTCCACTCCGAGCATATACCTCTCGATCGCCTTCGCCGCGCCGTCGTGGTCGCAGTCGTCGGTGAGGGCGTCGGCCATGGCCTTTACGGCGTCGATGGCGTTGCCCATGGCCACGGACAGGCCCGCCGCGCCCATGATGTCGAGGTCGTTGCCGCCGTCGCCCACCGCCATGACCTGCCGCGGGGACAGCCCGAGATGGTCGCACAGGAAACGAAGCCCCTTGGCCTTGTCCGCTTCCGGGGGCGAGATCTCCCAGCCGATGCCCACGGAATCCTTGAGCGCCACGTTAAGGCACCGGATGCGTTCGGGGTAGCGAGCCCGCTCCGCCGCATCGGCGAAGTACAGGTTGACCTTGCTCACCCGGCCGCGGCTTGCGCGGCACAGCGCGGCGGCGTCGTCGATGAACTTCGACCCCGCGCGAAACGCCGCGGCGAACGCCGTCACGTGGTGGGCCGCCATGGCCTCGTCGGATTCCCCGGTCATGTATGACTGGTTGTCGATGAAGCACTGCACCGTGACGTCCATGCCCTCCGCAGCGGTGAATATGGCGTCCACGTCGTCATCGTCGAGCGTGATCTTGTGGAGGATCCGATCCTGACGGACGTCGTAGATGCACGCGCCGCTCTCCCCGATCACGTAGGCGATGCCGGGGATCTGGCGCAGGTGCGTCCACAGCTCCGACAGCGCCCGGCCCGTGGAGAGCGCGACGATCTTCCCCGCGGCGGCGGCGCGCTCGATCACTTCGCGGGTGTAGGGCGTGGTCACATGGTCCGCGTTCAACAGCGTGCCGTCCATGTCCAGCGCCGCCAGCCTGTATTCCGCCATGGTGTCGCGCGCCGTCACGCGATCTCCAGCGCGATTTCTATCATGCGGGTGAAGGTGTTCTGCCGGTCCTCGGCGGACAGGCTCTCGCCGGTGACCAGGCTGTCGGAGATGGTCAGCAGCGTCAGGGCGTTCTTGCCCGCGGCGGCGGCGTTGAGGTAGAGGGCGTAGGATTCCATCTCCACGCACAGCACGCCCAGCTTTTGCAGCACCGGGGTGGAGTTGTACTCCCACTGCCTGTAGAAGACGTCGCTGGAGAAGACCGGGCCGGGCTGCATGTTCACGCCCTGGCGCTCGGCCGCGTCCATGGCGGCCTTGAGCAGCTCGTAGCTGCACGACGGGGCCAGCGTGCCGTGGAAGTTGAACTGCGCGCCGTAGTTGGAATCGGTGTAGCAGCTCATGCCGGCCACCACGTCCCGAAGCTGGAGCTTCATGGTCAGCGCGCCGGCGGTGCCCACGCGGATGATGTTCTCCACGTTGTAGCAGTTGAACAGCTCGTAGGAGTAGATGCCGATGGAGGGCATGCCCATGCCGGAGGCCATCACGGAGACCCGCTTGCCCTTGTAGTTGCCGGTATAGCCCTGCACGCCGCGCACGTTGTTCACCAGCACGGCGTCCTCCAGATAGTTGTCGGCGATGAACTTCGCCCGCAGCGGGTCGCCGGGCATCAGCACCGTGCGCGCGAACGCGCCCTGGGGAGCGTTGATGTGGGGAGTCGGAATGTTTGCCATAATCGTTTCCTCCTATGTGTATTTAATCGAGTATCACCTGTATGCCGTTGTCGTTGAACACCCTGAGCAGTTTCATGCCGTAGGCGCCGCAGCTCTCGGCGAAATCCCCGAAATCGCGGATCACCACCAGCGCGTTTTCCCGGCGCTCGCCCAGGCAGTCGTTCAGCGCGTCCAGATTGCCGCCGTAGTATGAAGGCAGCCCCAGCTTTTCCTTGAGCTCCGCGTGCAGGGCATCCCGGTCGCCCATGCGCTTGCCGTCCAGTATAATCATCTCGAGTCCTCCGGAAACATCTGTTTGAAGGTGTTATAGTGGTCGTCGGTGTAGTAGTAGAGCCCGTCGGAGCTGTACAAAAGCCGGGTCGCGCCCCGCTTTCTGCCCGTGTAGCCGGTGTCGCATTCGTACCACTGGCGGCCGTTCTCCTCTGGCAGCTGGCCCTCGTAGTTGCCGAAGCGATCCCCGCCGATGGACTTGCCCGGGGCCACGTCGCCCACGTAGTTGTAGCTGGAATCCCAGCCCAGCGCCCGGGCCTCCTTCTTGGTGATGAAGTTGTCGGGCAGGCACCCGTACCGGTCCAGGTAGTTGACGATCTCCTGGGGGTCGGTAATGGGCCCGTCCCACAGATCGGGCGCTTCGGCGGGGGCTTCGACCGCGGTGTCGTCCGACAGCCCGAAGGCCCCGCGCAGTATGTCGCGCCAGTCCTCGGCCAGCGCGCCGAGCGCAAGCGACGCCGCCAGCAGCAGGGCCAGCAGCATCGCCAGCGCCCTCTTGATTCCTCTGAGCATTTGTGCCTCCCTTTCCCGCGCGCGGCCATCGCCGGTCACGCCTTCGGTTTCTTACGGTTTCGCCGCTTCGCCGGTTGGACGGCGTACAGCGCGCGGTCCGCGCCGTCGTCCTCCCGGAGGGCGGGCACCAGCCCGGTGCACTCCGTGGATGAGGCCACGTATTCCGCGTCCTCGCGGTCCTTGCCGTTCATGCCATCACCTCCGGGTCCATTTTGCCCGGAGAGGGCAGCGCGCATGCGCCTTACACTCCTATTCTAAACCAAACGGACCGATCAGTCAACCCGGAAATGCGGCAATAATCTGCCCTCGGACACTTGAACACGGGGACAGGTTATGCTATAATGGATTCGCTATAATGGGGGTACAGACATGAGCCGCAGAAATCGCAATCACATCATCATACCCGAGGACCCGGGAGAGGGCCCCTCGCTGTTTTGGAGCATCGCGCTCCTCTTTATCGCGCCGCCCATCGGCACCTTTATCGGCATCTACATGCTGCTCAAGCGGGGGCACAACGCATGGACCCGCCGCCAGCGCAGGGACTTTCGCCACTACGCCGCCATCATCGGCGACCGGGACAGCATCAACATCCGCGAGCTGGCCTCGCGGCTGGGCAAGTCCACCGAGGAGGTGGTGGGGGACTTACAGTCCATGATCGACCAGGACATGATCGACGCCCGCGCCTACATCGACCGCAGCACGCTGACGCTTTATCTGAACGATGACGGCGTCGAGACGGATTTCGTCCGTCCCGTGGTCAATTTCTTCACCAACCTGGCCGGGGAAAAGGCGGACCGCTCGGAGCCCATCGAGACGGAGTTCGTCACGCCCGCGCCGAAGCCCGCGCCCAAGCCGGAGCCCGTCAAGGCCGAGCCGCCCAAGGCCGAGCTCAAGCGCGCGAAGGCCGAGGCGAAGAAGGCGACGGCGGACAGCGAGGACTTCGAGGCGAAGCTGCGGGAGATCCGCAAGCTCAACGAGGACATCGACAACGAGGTGGTCTCGGAGCGCATCGACCGCATCGGCGCGCTGACGGCCAGCATTTTCCGCGTGGTGCGCGAGAAGCCCGAGCGGGCCGACGAGGTGCGCAAGTTCATGAACTACTACCTGCCCACCACGCTCAAGCTGCTGAAATCCTACAGCCTGATGGAGAAGCAGAGCTACCAGGGCGAGAACATACAGGCCAGCCGCAAGAAGATCGAGGACGTGCTGGAGACGCTGGTGCACGCCTTCGAGCAGCAGCAGGACAAGCTGTTCCAGTCCGACGCGCTGGACGTGGAGACCGACATCAGCGTGCTGGAGACCATGATGGCCTCCGACGGGCTCACCGAGCAGAGCCGCGGGCTGCACCTGTGATATGGGAGGCCGCGACGTGAAACGATTTTTGACGCACAAGGGTACCTGTTCAAGCTGGTGGGAGCTCCCGGCGGCCATCGTCTCCGGCTTTCTGACCCTCATCGGCCTGTACGTGGTGTTCACGGGCTTCGGCGACAGCGACGACTTCCTCATCACGGCGCTGGCCGCCGTCATCTTTATGGCGATGCTGAGCTGGCCGTTGTTTCTGACGGCCCGCAGGCGTCGCCGCCGCAGGCAGGCCGAGAAGCTGGCCAAGTGCCTTGCGCGGGTCAGGGGCTCCTCCATCACCTTCGGGGAGCTTCAGCGGCGCTCCGGCGTGCGCATGCCCGAGGACAAGCTGCAGTGGATGATCGCAAAGGGCTGGATGCAGAACATCGCCCTGGACCACGAGCACGTG
This sequence comes from Clostridia bacterium, assembly GCA_017434085.1. Classification (GTDB taxonomy): domain Bacteria; phylum Bacillota; class Clostridia; order Christensenellales; family Aristaeellaceae; genus UBA2862. Next base: position 2,050 of record JAFRFY010000162.1, on the reverse strand, counting down.
AGCGTGCGGCTGACGGGGGAGGACGCGCCCGAAGCGCAGCCCGCGCCCGAAGCGCAGCCCGCGCCGCCGCTGGACATCCCCGAGACCGGCAACGAGGCGTTCAACGCCAGGCTCCGGGAGATCAGGGTGCTCAACGAGCGCATCGACGACAAGGCGGTGTCGGACAAGATCGACCGCCTCGAGGCGCTGACGGCGGACATCTTCCGGCTCATCGCGGAGCACCCCGAGCGGGCCGATGAGATCCGGCGGTTCATGAACTACTACCTGCCCACCACCTTCAAGCTGCTGGAATCCTACAGCCTGATGGAGAAGCAGCGCTACCAGGGCGAGAACATACGCGCCTCCCGGGCGCAGATCGACGCGGTGCTGGACCAGATCATCCGCGCCATCGAGCGCCAGCAGGACAAGCTGTTCCAGTCCGACGCGCTGGATGTGGAAACCGATATCAGCGTACTCAGAACCATGATGTCCGCCGACGGCCTGACCGGCGACGACGGGCTCCATACGTGATCACAAGGAGGGTGTATTATGGGACTACTGAACAAGCTGTTTGACAAGAAGATCTGCGCCATCTGCGGCGGGGAGATCGGCCTGCTGGGCAACCGCAAGCTGGAGGACGGCAACCTGTGCAAGGACTGTGCCAGGAAGCTCTCGCCCTTCCTGACGGATCGCCGCAGGACCACCGTGGAGGAGATTCGGCAGCACCTGGCCTACCGCGAGCAGAACCAGCGCGTGCTGCTGGCCATGACCCCCACCAAGGCCTTCGGCCACAGCTACACCAAGGTGTATGTGGACGAAAACCAGGGCACGTTCATCGTCACCCGGGACAGCAATTACATGGCGCACAACCCGGACGTGTTCAGCGTCTCCCAGGTCATCGGCATCCGCCCGTCGATCCACGAAAACCGCACCGAGCTCTACCACCACGACCGGGAGGGCCGCCAGGTGCCCTATACGCCCCGGCGCTACCGGGTGGAGTACCGCTTCGACATGGCCATCGACCTGAACGCCCCCTTTTGCAACCGCATAGAGTTCGAGGTGTCCGGCGACCGGCCCGACAGTCCCATAAGCCCGCTCTACCGCGAGCTGGAGGCCGAGTGCGTGGATATGCAGAACTACCTCAATCCCGACAATTACGCTTCCTTCGCGCCCACCGCCATGGTGGCGGGCTCCGCGCCCGCGGCGGCGGAGGCGTCCCGGCCCCAGACCGGCGCCGCCAAGCCCAGGCGCGCCGCACAGCCCGTGCCCATCGCCGTCGAGCCCGCGCTGGACCCCGGCCAGTGGAAGTGCGAGTGCGGCAGCGTCAACGGCGGCAAGTTCTGCACCAACTGCGGCGCGAAGAAGCCCGTGACCTATCGCTGCGACAAGTGCGGCTGGATGCCCGCCGATATCGAAAACCTGCCCAAGTTCTGCCCCAACTGCGGCGACCCGTTCAACGAGGAAGATATGGTTTGACGGAATTGGGAACGCCCCGGCGACATCGCGTCGCCGGGGCGTTGTTTCTGTGGGTCAGTATTCCAGCAATCCCTCCTGTGTCCTGAGCGTGATCCTGTCGTCCTCCACGTCCACGATGATGGTGGTGTCGGAGGGGAGGTCGCGCTCGATCAGCAGGCGCGCGATGGGGGTCTCCACCGCCCGCTGTATGAAGCGCTTGAGGGGCCGCGCGCCGTACACGGAATCGTAGCCGTTTTCGACCACGTAGTCCTCCGCGGCGCGGGTGAGCTGCACGGCCAACCGGCGGTCGCTGAGCCTGCGGGACAGGTCCGCGATCATCAGGTGCATGATGGACACGATCTGGTCGCGGGTCAGCGGCGTGTAGATCACGGTCTCGTCCAGCCGGTTCAAAAACTCGGGCCGGAACTGGGTCTTCAACAGCGCCTCGGTCTGCTTGCGGGCTTCCTCGGTCAGATGGCCCTCGGCGTCGATGCCCTGCTGTATGATCTGGCTGCCCAGGTTGCTGGTCAGTATGATGATGGTGTTCTTGAAGTCCACCGTGCGGCCCTGGGAATCGGTGATCCGGCCGTCGTCCAGCACCTGCAAGAGGATGTTG
>JAFRFY010000161.1 GCA_017434085.1 Clostridia bacterium | reverse complement strand
TGCCGATGCCGATGCTCCGCAGCACGAGGTCGCAGAACTGCCGCCCGTACTTTTCGTTGACCGCGTGGAACTGGTTGACATCGCACACGATCGCGTCCAGCGCGGTATCCCTGTAGATGTGGTCGAGCCGGGTGACGTACCTGAGGAAATAGTCCTTGTTCAAAAGCCTCGTCAGCTTGTCCCGCTCGGTGTGGCGGATCAGGTCGCGGTCTTCGGACAGCTCGATGCACTTTGCGATGCGGGCCTTGACGATCTCGATAATACAGGTCGAAGTAGTCCTCGGACAGCGCGTCCACGACGGTTTCATAGATGGCGCTGGTGGTCAGCGCCTGCTGATAGGCCGCCTTCGTCTGGTCGCTCTCCCTCCTGATCCGTTTAAGCTCCGTGACGTCGGTGCACATGCCCAGCAGGCACATCTTGCCGTTCGAGTCGAAGAACTTCATCTTCGTCGTCTGGAATTTGTGGGGATTGCCCTTTGCGTCCACGACATCCTCGAGGAACACGAGCGGCGTGTCCGTGGAGAGCGCCCTCTTGTCGTCGTCCACAAAATGCTTCGCCATTGCGGGGTCGAAGATATCGTAGTCCGTCAGGCCGATCATGTCCGCGGGGGAATCCTTGTGCCCGAATTCCGCAAACGCCTGGTTGCAGGCCAGGTACACGCCGGTCTGGGCGTCCTTGGAGAAATTCAGGCCGGGCATGTTGTCGAACAGCGTGCTGACCGACTCCTTCAACTCGGCGATCGTCTCTGCGGCGCGGGCGGCGTTCTCGGCGGTGACCATTCCCTTGAGGCAACTTCGAAAAACCCTGTTTTCGCAAACAATACTTCGCAAAGAACCCTTGTTTTACAGGGTTTTCCGAAGTAAGGTTTGCGGCAAAGTGAGGTTTTTAGAGGTCCCCTTGAGGCAACTTCGAAAAACCCTGTTTTCGCAAACAATACTTCGCAAAGAACCCTTGTTTTACAGGGTTTTCCGAAGTAAGGTTTGCGGCAAAGTGAGGTTTTTCGAGGTCCCCTTGAGGTAGTCCCGCATGGCCTCGCTCATCTGGACCACGGCCTTCGACAGCGATTCCACCTCGTTTTCGGAGTGCAGCGGGGGAACGTCGATGACCAGCGCCTCGGGGTCCCGCTGGTTCTTGCACTTGGAGGCGAAATCCACGGCGCTGGCCTCGAGCCGCTCGATGGGCTTGATCACGTTGCGCTCCGTCCACAGGTAGAACAGCGTGATGAATCCGACGCCGAGCAGCAGGATCAGCCCGAGCCATCTGAGTATGCCGTTGCGCAGCGTCGTGTGGATTTCCGCGATGTCCACATCCACGCACAGCGCGGCGACCCGGTTGCCCTGGCTGTCGAACAGCGGCAGAAGGCCCGTGTAGTCGTCGCCCCACTGGCTGATCTCCTCAAAGAACGAGAGCTTTCCGGATTGATAGGCCTTCAGGTATTTGCCCGCCGTCTCAGGGGAATAGGAATCCCCGGTGAGCATGTTCAGGTGCACCAGCTGGTCCGCCAGGTTTTCATATTCATAGGCGCTGACGCCCGCGATGACGTTTCGTATATTGTCCGTCGGCTCGGTGTTGAGCGGCTCGATGACGTATATGAAATGGATGTTCAAACGGGCCCTGAACTGGTCCAGAAGCGTCTGCAGCGCATGGTATTTCTCCGATTCCACGCCGGTGTGCATGCACTCCGCCAGGTCGTCCGCGTCGATGTCCGCCGCGACATAGTGCAGTATGCTCTCGATGTACGCCTCGTAGCGGGAATACAGCATCCTCCTGTCGCTGTACAGCTGGGCGATGCCCAGTATCAGGCACAGCAACAGTATAAACGCGATGGTTCCTATCAATACGCTCCTGTTCAGGGGCTTCCTGTTTCTGATCATGACGGCGGACTGTATATTTCATTGATATCCAATTGATATCTGTTATACACTATAATTCCGCGGTCCGCTACCATTATTTACAAAAAGAGCCCTGCTTTTGGAAAGCAGAGCTTTATTTATTCGACGGTGCGCACCTCGACGCTCAGGCCGAGGGGAAGGGGGGTGTCGGTTTCGGGCCTGATGTATACGGTGTACTGGCCCGAATCGGCGAGGCCGGAGATCGCGGCGACGGCGCCCGGGGCGGGGTCCTCGTCCTCGTATCCGGCGAAGGTCAGGGCGACGCGGTCCCCGACGGCGAGCCGCGCCGCGTCGGCCTCGTCGAGCTGTACCTCTATGCCCACCGCGCCGTCGGGGACGATCTCGGCCACCACCTGGTCCGCCTCGACGGCGTCCCCCGGTTGGCAGGACAGGGACGCGACGATGCCGCCGACCGGGGCGGTGATCTCGCCGCCGCCCGTGGCGTAGAGCAGCTGGCCGCGCTCCACGTGATCGCCCTCGGAGACCCGCAGGTCGGTCAGCTCGCCCTCGGCCTCGTAGACCTCGGTGTCGCTGACGACCACCGTGCCGATGCCGACGCGCTGCGCCGCGGTGAAGGCGTCGTCGCGGTACAGGTAGACCGTCTCGCCCACGTACAGCTCGCCGCCGAGGGTCAGCACCCGGTACTCCGCGCCGTCGATCGCGGTGACGATGCCCACGGCGCGGTGCGTGCCGTCGTTGGTGCACTTGACGTACACGGTCTCCCCGCTGTGGACCAGCTTGGTCGCCGGGCTCTTGTAGGCCTTGTCCACGGTGCAGTGGATGGTGTAGCGCTCCGTCGGCGAAAGCTCCAGCACCTCGCCGCTGACATCGTCGCCCACCTCCGCGCTGACCAGTGAGACGTCGCCGTCCTGGCTGGCGAAGGTCTTTTGGGACTTCATAGGATACAGCGCCTGCCCCGCCTCGACGCGCTGGCCGACGACGGCCTGCGCTGCCCCGACTGTGCCGGCGTCTTCAGCGCGGACCGTGACGGTGGACAGCGCCGCCGTCGTCCCCGCGTAGACCTCCGCCAGCGCGGGCGCGGCGAGGCTAAGCAGCGCCAGCAGCAGCGTCAGCCATCGCTTCAGCATATCCATCACCTTCCATAGGGGTCATCGCGCCGGAATCGTCCACGCGATACACCTGCCCGTCCACAAAGACCCGCGTGCCGTCGCCGGAGACCTGATAGTCATAGTCCGACGAGGCGACGCCCTCCGCGCACAGCCGGGCGTATACGTCGCCCGTCAGCGGCGAACCGGTGGCGATATCGTGCGCCCCCGCGGGGTTCTCCAGCACGAGGGTCTCGATGCCGCTGTCGGAGAGTATCCTGAGCGCCCGGCCGTTGAAGGACCAGACCCCGTAGCCGTCGGCGGTGAGCGTCAGCCGGCTGCCGTCGATCGCGGCGGTGAAGGCCTCCCGGCCGCCGTCCAGCACGATGCCGAGGGCAGCGCCGCCCAGCACCAGCTCCGTCATGGCCTCGTCGGACAGCGTCAGCGACACCGTGCCGTAGCGCTGGAGATCCTTCGTGCCGGCGTTGTGGCTACCGGCCAGCGCCTCGCCGGGGGTGACCTGAAAGCCCTGCGCCTCCTGTTCCATATCGTCGGGCGCGCCGCCGGAGCCGCCGCCCGGGAAGCCGCCGCCGAAACCGCCGGGAAAGCCGCCGGGGAAGCCGCTGCCGGAGGCGAGCGCAAAGGTATACTGCCCCCAGGCGACGACGGCGTCCCCCGAGACCGCCTCGACCACCAGCACATAGCTGCCGGTCTTATAGGTGCTCAGATCGAGCACGACCGCCGGCTCCGTCTGCGCGCCGGTGTACACCACGTTGCCCTGCGCGTCCACCACGCTGACCTTGTAGCCCGTGCATTCGCCCGCGTAGTTCAGCGGGAAGGAAAGGGTCGCCTTGGCGGCCTTCTTCCCGGGCATGGCCTGCGCGACCTGATAGACGCCGTCCTTGCCCGTGACGCCCTTCGACGCCTCGGGCACGAGGGCGATGTCCGCGGGGGCGGAGGCCACCTCCGTCGCCAGCGCGTCGGGCAGCGCGACCGGCTCCGGCTTCGCCGCGTTGTCCCCCGGGGGCATCCCCTGCGCGTCGGCGCGGGACTGAGTGGAAGCATCCGCGTCGGACGCCTCGACGCTCTCGATAGGTGTTTCATCGATAGCCGGGACATCTTCCTGAGGTGCCTCATCAAGCGCCACCTCAGGCGTGGGGGTGTCTTCGGAAGATTCCGGGGATGCCTCATCAGACGCCGCTATAGGAGCGTCTTCGGATGATTCCGAGGATTCCTCCGCAGGTTCGGACATTTCCACCGGGTCTGGCGCGGTAGCATCCGCAGGCGCTTCCTCGGGCGCATCCTTCGGCTGATCCTCTGAGACCGGCTCGGGCTTGTCCTCCGGTATTATCTCCTGCTGACCTTCCTTGACAGAGGGATTCTCTTCCTGTACATCGGAGGGCTTCTCTTCCGGCTTATCCTCCTTGACGGCAGGCTTCTCCTCCTGTACATCGGCAGGCTTCTCTTCCGGTTTGTCCTCCTTGACGGCAGGCTTCTCTTCCTGTACATTGGAGGGCTTCTCCTCCGGCTTATCCTCCTTGACGGCAGGCTTCTCCTCCGGCTTGTCCTCCTTGGGCTTGTCCGCCGGTGCGGCTTCCGCCTTCTCCTTGGCTTCGCGTTCGGCCTTCTCCTTGGCTTCGCGCTCGGCCTTCTCCTTGGCCTCGCGTTCGGCCTTGTCCTTGGCTTCCCGTTCAGCCTTCTCCTTCGCTTCGCGCTCCGCCTTTTCCTTGGCTTCGCGTTCGGCCTTCTCCTTCGCCTCGCGCTCCGCCTTCTCCTTGGCTTCGCGCTCCGCCTTCTCCTTGGCTTCGCGCTCCGCCTTCTCCTTCGCCTCGCGTTCCGCTTTCTCCTTGGCCTCGCGCTCCGCCTTCTCCTTGGCTTCGCGTGCGGCCTTCTCCTTGGCTTCGCGCTCCGCCTTCTCCTTCGCCTCGCGCTCCGCCTTCTCCTTGGCCTCCCGTTCCGCCTTTTCTCTGGCTTCGCGTTCCGCTTGCTCGCGGGCCTCGCGTTCGGCCTGCTCGCGGGCCTCCTGTTCGGCGCGCTGCTGGGCTTCTATGGCGGCCTGCGCCTCGGCGTCCGCGCCGCCCCCCTCGGCGAGCGAGCCGCCGAATATCAAAAGTGCCGCCAGCGCCCCGCAGATGAGCCGCTTAACCTTCCGCTTCATCCGTCACGCCTCCTTTGGCAGGGGGGAATCCCTCGGGCATGTTGTCGGGGTCGAAGCCCTCCGGCAGTTTGTCCGGATCGAAGCCCTCCGGCAGATCGTCCGGCCTGAACTCCGGCTTTTCTTCCGTCTCTTCCGCTTCCTGCTCCTGCTCGGCTTCCTCCGGCGCTTCGATGCTGTCTTCCGCCTCCCGGTCGAGGGTGGTCACCACGGCGCTCATGCCGTAGCGCGTGTTCTCGTCCGGGGTGAAGTCGATGTACACGGTGTAGGTCACGCTGCTCTCGCCCTCCGCGGCGGTGTCGGCGCTGTCGGCGATGGCGGAGATCATGGAAATGGTGCCGTCGTAGGTGACCTCCTCGTCCTGGTTCCACACCAGCTCGATGCTGACGGGATCGCCCACGTGGACGCACGCCAGGTTGGCCTCCTCGATCTGCGCCTCGACGCGCATGCTGTTTTCGGGGTAGAGCACCGCCACGACGCTGTCCTTCTCGATCTTCGACCCCTGCTGGGCGTCGATCTGGCTGACGACGCCCGTGACGCCCGCGGTGATGTCGCTGCCGGACATGTACAGCCCGTCGAAGCTGCCGTCCAGCGTCTCGAACAGCAGGTCGCCGCGCTGGACCGCGTCCCCCGCGGACACGGCGAAGGATACGATGCTGCCGCTGCCGGTGACGGCGGTGGGGCTGGTGCGGTTGAGGGTGCCGCGCCCGATGCGCCGGGTGGAGACGGCGCTCTCGCCGCGGTAGACGTTCACGGTCTCGCCGATCAGGAATTCGCCGGAGGTCACGCGCACGGTGTAGTCGGTGCCCTCGATGGCGGTGATCACGCCGGAGCCGGTGTGCTTTCCGTCGGAATAGCAGCTCAGATAGACCGTCTCGCCCACGTGCACGAACTTGGTCGCCGTGGAGTTGTAGGCGTTGTCGGTGGAGGCGGCGATGCTGTACACGCTCTCGCCCTCTATATACATCACCGCGCCGTACTTCGAGGCCACGGTCTCCGCGTTGTCGCCGGGCTGGCCGAACACGCCGGTCACGGTGCCGTCCTCCTCGGCGTAGACCTTCGTGGTGGACAGCCGGACGAGCACGTCGTTTTCAGCGACCCGCTGGCCCGCCACGGCCTCGACGGCGTCCACCGTGCCGCCGATGGGCGCGTAGACCTCGTGGGTCGCCCCGGCGGCGACGGTGCCGGTGAAGGTGACGGTCTCCGCCAGCGCGCAGGACGCGAGCAGCAGCGCGGCCAGAAGCAGGGAGAAAACGAGACGGGTGTTGAACTTCATATAAATACCTCCTTGGAAATAATCGTTACTGTTCTTATCCGGCGGGCGATCAGGGGATCGCCCCTACGGATATAACGCTGTCGTAGGGGCGATGCCCTCATCGCCCTCATGAAACGCATTCCGAAACTCCACACTCCACATTCCACACTCCACACTGTCAAGCGGAGCGCAATGCGTCTATCGGGTTTAACTTGCTCGCCTTCCTGGCCGGGGCCCAGCCGAACAGTATGCCCACCGCCGCCGAGAAGCCCGCCCCCAGCAGTATGGCGAAGGTGGAGATCACAAAGCCTGTGCCCATGACCTTCGACAGTATCAGCGACAGCATCAGCCCCAGCGCGATGCCCGCCGCGCCGCCGATGACGGACAGCAGGAAGGATTCGATCAAAAACTGTATCTGGATCTGCCATGGTATCGCGCCCAGCGCCTTTTTGAGGCCGATCTCCGTTGTGCGCTCGGTGACGGTGGTGAGCATCATGTTCATGATGCCGATGCCGCCGACCACCAGCGCGATGGAGGCGATGCCCGCCAGCAGCGCCGAGACCATGTTCAGCATGTTCTGCATGGTGTCCTCGATGGAGGACATGTCCATGATCTCATAGCAGTCGTCCTCGTAGCTGAACATTTCGTCCAGCTTCGCCTCGAGGGCGTCCGTCGCGGCCTCGGAGCTCCAGCCCTCCGAGAGGTAGGTCGTAAACGAGGTCACCACGCTCGAGTTGTTCATCTTCATGGCCGTGGTGTAGGGGATGAGTATGTCGGGGCTGCCGTTCATCACGCCGGAGATGCTGGCATCCCCGCTGTCGGACATCAGCCCGACCACCAGGAAGGGTATGCCGTCGATGTAGAGCTTTTCCCCGATGGGATCGACGCCGTAGAAGAACGTCTCCACCATGTCCGGGCTGATGAGGCAGGCGAAGGTGGTGTTGTCCTCGTCGGTGACGTTCAGCGTCCGCCCGCGGGTCAGGAGGTCCGCGTTCTGCCGGAAGTAGTAGCTGTTTTTGCCCGACACGGAGATGCGGGTCTCATAGCTGCCGCCCCGGGACACGCGGGCGCTCAGCGACACGTTGGGCGTCACGCCCGCCACGGCCTCCAGCGTCGTAAGCTCCGTCAGGTCGTCGGTGGTCAGGCCGCTTTTCAAGTCGCTGCCGGACACGGTGACCGTCAGCGTGCCCGCGCCCATGCTGGAAAAGGAGCTGGACAGCGAGCCCGAGAAGCCGTTGACGGTGGTGATCAGCGCGATGACCGCCGCCACGCCGATCAGTATGCCCAGCACCGTCAGAAACGATCTCGCGCGGTTGCCGAGGATGTTGCTTAGCGACATCCGGAAGCACTCGCCGATCATGATGAAGGTGGAACGGATGGATCTAAGCATCTGTCGCGTCACCGCCTTCCGTCAATTCTCCGTCGATGATGTGCACCACGCGGCGGGCGTTTTTGGCGATGTTCATATCGTGGGTGATCATGATGACGGTGCGGCCCTCGTCGTTCAATTCCCTGAACAGCGCCATCACCTGCCTGCCGGTCTTCTGGTCCAGCGCGCCGGTGGGCTCGTCCGCCAGCAGAAGCGTCGGGTTGCCCGCCAGCGCCCGGGCGATGGCCACGCGCTGTTGCTGGCCGCCGGAGAGCTGGTTGGGCATGTGCGCCATGCGGTCGGCCAGGCCCACGCGCTCCAGCAGCTCGCGGGCGCGCCTGCGGCGCTCCCGGGGGCCGACGCCGGCGTATATGAGGGGCAATTCGACGTTCTTCTGCGCGCTGAGCCTGGGCAGCAGCTGGGAGTTTTGGAACACGAAGCCGATCTCCGCGCTGCGCAGGCGGGCGAGCTCCGCCTCCGTCATGTCGTCCACCGGGCGCCCGTGCAGCGTGTAGCGGCCGGAGGTCGCCACGTCCAGGCAGCCGATGATGTTCATCAGCGTGCTCTTGCCGCTGCCGGAAGGGCCGAGCACCGAGAGGTACTCGCCCTCCTCGATGCTCAGGTTCACGTCCTTGAGGATGTGCGCCTGTTCCTCGCCCATCTGGTAGTATTTGTTGATCTTCTCCATTTTGAAGAATGTGGGCGCGGTCATGTCAGTTCCCCCCTCCGAAGCTGGGGCGGTCGCCGCCCCGGTCGCTGAAGCTGGGGCGCTCGCCATTGGCGAAGTCGGGCATGCTGCCGCCGCCGGGCATGCCGCCGGGGCCGCCCTGGGGTTGGTTGAACTGGGCGCCGCCGAACAGCCCGCCGAGCAGGCCCTTCGACGCGGTCTCGGTCGCCTTGGCCTCCACATACACCTCGTCGCCGTCGGAGAGGCCCTCGGTGATCTCGATGTAGTTGCCGTTCGACACCCCCGTGGTGACGGTCCGCTTCTCCAGCGCGCCCGAGTCGTCCTTCACCCACACGAAGGCCTGGTTGGTCTCGTCGAAGCTCAGGGCGTCCACCTTGAGGATGACCACGTCCTGCGCCTCCTCCTGGGTGATGCTGACCGTGACCTGCATGCCCGGCAGCACGTAGGCGTCGTCCACGTCCAGGCTGGCGGTGGCGGTGTAGTAGGCCACGTTGCCGCTGGAGGAGGAGATGTAGTCGATGGCGTCGATGGCCGTTTCAAACTGCTTTTCCAGCGCGGTGACCGTGGCCGTGCAGGCCTGGCCGACGGTCACGTCGCCGATGTCGTACTCGTCCACGCGGAAGGACACCTTCATGTGCCTGAAATCCGCGATCTGTACAAGCTCCTCGCCGACGGTCACCTCGTCGCCCTCCCGGACGTTCAATTTGTTCACCCGGCCGTCGAAGCCCGCGGTGACCGTATCGCCGTTGTTCAGCCGGAGCAGCTTGTCGTCCTCCTTCACCTCGTCGCCCGCGGAGACGTAGATCGTCCTGACCGTGCCGGTGGAGGCGGCGGTGTACGTCTCGCTGTCCACCAGGTTCAGGTTGCCGCTGAACGACAGCGCGTTGGAGATGCTGCCGGTGGTGGCGGTGTAGGTGTCGTAGGTGACGGTGTATTCGGCCTTGAGGGAGTTGTAGACCGTCCAGCCGACGCCCCCGAGCACGAGAAGAACGATCAGCGTCCAGACGATCCTCCTCACGACGCGCCTTTTCTTCGGTTTGGTTTTGACGTTCATATCATAAAGCCGCCTTTCATGGGTTTGCATTACAGGATTCATTATAGGCGGGGAACCTAAATTGAAAGTCAGAAAAAGCGCGGCGGATTGTAAAGACATTCCGCCGCGCGTGGAAACAATCTGTAAATGCGGGAATTTTAAGGCATGTTTAATCTACGTCTGGTATGATCTGTGATAAGAGATGACTGTTCAGTCCGGCGGGCGATCGGGGGATCGCCCCTACGGATATCGCGCGGTCGTAGGGGCGATGCCCTCATCGCCCGCCTGCTGCGCGGGCCGGACTGAACAGTCGCAAAACATGGGAGGCGCGACATGAGGCTTTTGCTTGCGGAGGACGAGCTTTCGCTGTCCCGGGCGATCACGACGATCCTCAAGAAGAACAACTACGAGGCGGACGCCGTGTACGACGGCCAGGCGGCGCTGGACTACCTGGCGTGCAACAACTACGACGGCGCGATACTGGACATCATGATGCCGGTGCGGGACGGGCTGTCCGTGCTTAAGCAGCTGCGCGCCGAGGGGAACAACATCCCCGTGCTGATCCTGACGGCGAAATCCGAGGTGGACGACAAGGTGATCGGCCTGGACGCCGGCGCGAACGACTACCTCACCAAGCCCTTCGCCGCCAAGGAGCTCTTGGCGCGCATACGGGCCATGACCCGCGCGCAGTCGGCGCAGAACACCTCGGAGATGCGCATGGGCAACATCCGGCTGAACCGGGCGACCTTCGAGCTGTCCTCGCCCACCGACAGCTTCCGGCTGGCGAGCAAGGAGTTTCAGATGATGGAGCTTCTGCTGGCCAACCCGCGGCACCTCATCTCCACCGAGCGGTTCATGGAGCGCATCTGGGGCCAGGACAGCGACGCCGACATCCACGTGGTGTGGGTGTACATCTCATATCTCAGGAAGAAGCTGGCCGCGCTGAACGCCGATATACAGATCAAGGCGACGCGCAACGCGGGCTATACGCTGGAGGAGATCAAATGATACGCAAGCTGAGGTTCCGGCTGGTGCTGGCGTCCATGCTGTCGCTGTTCTTCGTGCTGGCCGTGATCATGGTCGGGCTGAACGGCATGAGCTATCGCCGGATCGTCAGGGATTCGGACGGCATACTGGCGCTGCTTAAAGAAAACGGCGGCGCGTTCCCGCCCATCGGCGACGACTTCGAGTGGCCGGAGCGCGGCCCGCGCTACCGCTCCCCGGAGCTGCCCTTCGAGATGCGGTTCTTCTCCGTGCTGCTCGATGATAAAGGGAACGTGCTCGACACGGACACCGAGCGCATCGCCGCCGTCGATGCGGACGCGGCGCAGGCCTACGCCCGCGCGGTGTTTGAAAGCGGCAGGACGGCGGGCTATCGGGGCATCTACCGGTATCTGCGCTACGGGGAGGACGACGGCAACATCCGCATCATCTTCCTGGACTGCGGCAGGCAGATGGAGCAGTTTTACAGCGTGCTGCGGCGGAGCATACTCACCGCCGCGGGCTGCCTCGCCGCGGTGTTTATGCTCCTCGTGCCGCTGTCCGCGCGCATCGTGCGGCCCATCTCCCAAAGCTACGAGAAGCAGAAGCGCTTCATCTCCGACGCCGGGCATGAGATCAGGACGCCCATCACCATCATCGACGCCGACACGGTGGTGCTCGAGATGGACTTCGGCGAGAACGAATGGCTCTCCGACATCCGCAACCAGGCGGCGCGGCTGTCGGACCTCACCAACGACCTGATCTTCCTCTCCCGCATGGAGGAGCAGCAGCAGGTGACCATGATCGACTTCCCGCTGTCGGACGTGGTCGCCGAGACCGCCGCGTCCTTCCAGGCGCCGGCGCGCACGCAGGGCAAGCGCCTCGATGCCGACGTGGAACCGGACCTTTCCATGAACGGCAACGAAAAGCAGATTCGCCAGCTCGTCTCCATACTGCTCGACAACGCCATGAAGTACTCGGACGACGGGGGCTATATTCGCCTGACGCTGAAAAGGCAGGGGAAGACCCTGCGGCTGACGGTGGAGAACAGCGCAGAGTGCGTCACGAAAGAAACGCTCGACAACATGTTCGAGCGCTTCTACCGCGGCGACCCCTCCCGCAACTCCGCGACGAAGGGCTACGGCATCGGGCTGTCCATCGCGCAGGCCATCGTCCGCGCCCACAGGGGCCGCATCGCCGCCGAGAGCCCGGACGGCAGGACGATGACGGTCGCCGCCACCTTCCCGGCGAGCCAGGCGGAGCGCGCGGTCACCGCGTTTCTGTAAGGCTGTGGACCGGCGCGTATCTCATACTAATTTCAGTCTAAAAATCAACCATCCTGCGGTGGCTTTTCCGCCATGGCTTCGTTGTCGGCCCTTGACTTGCCGCCAGCAAGCCTGCGGACCTCCGCCTTGCCATGACAAAAAATCCCCTCGCAGTCTGTCTAACT
>JAFRFY010000160.1 GCA_017434085.1 Clostridia bacterium | reverse complement strand
TGGACGAGGCCGCGGCGCTGCTCGAGGGCGCCCGGCGCGCCGCGCGGCTGGGGGACATCGATACCGCCCGCGCGGACATGCGCCGGATGGTCGGCCTCTGGGAAAAGCGCTGGGGCGTGCTGGAGCTCATCACCTCCCACGACGCGCTGTTCGACGCCAAGGGCGGCATGCGGGACGCCCTCACCTGCCTGGAGCAGGGCGACAAGGGGGAGTTCTTCCGCGCCGGGGCCGGGCTGGAGGTGCAGCTGGAGCGGCTTAGGGATACCGAGGCGCTGAGGTGGGAGAATTTGTATTAGGGAGTAGGGAGTAGGGGTGAGGTTAAGTTCATATTATGTCCTTGACAGGACGGTGGTTTATCGCTATAATATGGTAAACCGTTGCGAAAGAGTAGTAATCCCCATCCCGCCATCAAAGCGAGCCGCGGCGGGTGGAAGCGCGGCATGGACAGTGGGGACGAATGGACTTTCAAGGGCAATCCGAAAGGGGCGAGGGTCCCGAGTAGGTGCGACGGAGCTCCCTCCGTGATCAAAGGGTGCCGTATGATGGTACGGCAGCGAGCGGGCGCTGAATGCGTCAAGCCGGGTGGCACCGCAGGGTTGTATAATTCCCTGTCCCAGCGAACAATACTGGGACAGGTTTTTTATGGCCGTCCCGCAATCGGAAAGGAGAAAAAACCATGAGCGAAGCCAAGAACATCCCCTACAAGATTTACCTTGAAGAGAGCGAGCTGCCGAAGTATTGGTACAACGTCCGGGCGGACATGAAGGTAAAGCCCGCGCCGCTTCTGCACCCGGGCACCCTCAAGCCCATGACCGCCGAGGACCTGGCCCCGGTGTTCTGCGAGGAGCTGATCAAGCAGGAGCTGGACGACGATACCCGGGAGTACCCGATCCCCCAGCCCATACTGGACTTCTACAAGATGTACCGGCCTTCGCCGCTGGTGCGCGCCTACTGCCTGGAGAAGAAGTTAAAGACCCCGGCGAAGATCTACTACAAGTTCGAGGGCAACAACACCTCCGGCAGCCACAAGCTGAACTCCGCCATCGCCCAGGCCTATTACGCCAAGCAGCAGGGCCTCAAGGGCGTGACCACCGAGACCGGCGCGGGGCAGTGGGGCACGGCGCTGTCCATGGCCTGCTCCTACTTTGAGCTGGACTGCAAGGTGTACATGGTGAAGGTCTCCTACGAGCAGAAGCCCTTCCGCCGCGAGGTCATGCGCACCTACGGCGCGTCCGTGGTGCCCTCGCCCTCCGACACCACCAACGTCGGCCGCGCCATACTCGAGCGCTTCCCCGGCACCACCGGCAGCCTGGGCTGCGCCATCTCCGAGGCCGTGGAGGTGGCTACCTCCACCCCCGGCTACCGCTACGTGCTGGGCAGCGTGCTCAATCAGGTGCTGCTGCACCAGTCCGTCATCGGCATGGAGACCAAGATCGCCATGGACAAGTACGGCATCGTGCCCGACATCATCATCGGCTGCGCCGGCGGCGGCTCCAACCTGGGCGGCCTGATCAGCCCCTTCATGGGCCAGAAGCTGCGCGGCGAGGCGGACTACCGCATCATCGCGGTGGAGCCGGCCTCCTGCCCGTCCTTCACCCGCGGCAAGTTCGCCTACGACTTCTGCGACACCGGCAAGGTGTGCCCCATGGCCAAGATGTACACCCTGGGCAGCGGGTTCATCCCCGCGCCGAACCACGCCGGCGGCCTGCGCTACCACGGCATGAGCTCGATACTCTCCCAGCTGTACCACGACGGCTACATGGAGGCCCGCACGGTGGAGCAGACCAGCGTGTTCAAAGCGGCGGAGGAGTTCGCCCGCGTCGAGGGCATACTGCCCGCGCCCGAGAGCAGCCACGCCATCAAGGTGGCCATCGACGAGGCCCTGAAGTGCAAGGAGACCGGCGAGGCGAAGACCATCGTGTTCGGCCTGACCGGCACCGGCTACTTCGACCTGGTGGCCTATGAGAAGTTCCACAACGGCGAGATGAGCGACTACATCCCCACCGACGAGGACCTGGCGAAGGGCTTCGCGGGCATACCGGATATCGGCATCGAGTGAGAGCGCTTCACCCCAAACCACCGGCGGCGCCGGTGGTTTTTTCGCGGTATTCGACGCCCCAAAGCGACAATTTGCGCAAAAAGGATTGAGTTTTGAGCGGCCAGCGTGGTATATTAGGGGTGTTCCAAGGTACAGCTGAGACACGAAGGACGGGAGGGAGACCCATGAAGCTGTTGAAGATATTGAAAAAAGCGGCGCTTGTCGCGGTGCCGGTGATCATCATCGGCGGGGTGGTGCTGAACAACATCACCATCATCCCCACGGGCTACACCGGCGTGCGGGTAAAGTTCGGCCAGGTGCAGCAGGAGCCGGTGCGCAGCGGGCGCGTGATCGTGACGCTGCCCTTCGCGGAGCACGTCTATACGGTGAACAACAAGCAGCAGGACTACCGCATCGGCAATCAGATCTGGGGCGAGACCGACGACAAGACCCCCGTCTATGCCGCCGACGTGACCGTCACCTATCAGATCGCGCCGGAGCGCTCCTCCTGGATCTACGCGAACGTGTCGAATTACACCAACGCCCTCGTCAGCGAGCCCCTGGTGGCCTCGGCGGTGAAGTCGGCCATGGTGGAGCTCTCGCCCGGCGACGTGACCAACCGCGCGCGCATCGAGCCGCTGATCCAGCAGAAGCTGACGGAGGCCCTCGCGGCCAAGTACGACGAGGGCACCGTGGTCATCAACAAGGTCGTGGTAGGCAACATGGACTTCGAGCCCGCCTACAACGAGGCCATACAGGCCAAGTCCATCGCGGCGCAGGCGCAGGCCCGGGCAACCATCGAAAACCAGACCGCCATCGCCAGGGCCGAGGCCGACAAGAAGGTGGCGCTGCTCAAGGCCGAGGCCGACGCGGAAAAGGTGCGCATCGCCGCCCAGGCCGAGGCGGAGGCCAACCGGCTCATACAGCAGAGCCTGACCCCGGAGCTCATCGAGATGAAGAAGATCGATGCCTGGGACGGCAAGCTGCCCACCGTCATGGGGAGCAATACCCTGATGGGGCTGGGCGTGCTGGACGAACAGTGAGACAATCGACAGGCTACCCCGGCCGGACGTCGATCCGGCCGGGGTTTTTTGCTTGCACACCGGGCGGGGGTGTGGTATGATGGGCGGGAGCTGTCAATATAGGAGGCGTTTGGCATGTACACCCGCGAACAGATCATCGACATGGCGCTCCGGCTGCCGGGCAGCGCCGCCGACGCGCCCTTCGAGGGGGACGATTTCTCCACCGTGCTGCGCCACGGCGACACGGGCAAGTGGTTCGGGCTGGTGTTCAAAGCGCCCCGGGACCGGGTGGGGCTCGGGGGGCCGGGCCAGGCGTTGATACTGAATCTGAAGTGCGACCCGATGCTCAGCTACGCCCTGCGGCAGGAGTACCCCGACGTCCTCCCGGCGTACCACATGAATAAGCAGCTGTGGATCAGCGTCCGGCTGGAGGGCAGCCTGCCCCGGGAGACGCTGGAGATGCTCATGCGGATGAGCTTCGATCTCACGGACAAGAGGGGCAAAAAGCGCACGCCGCGGGGCGACGCTTGACAAGCGCGCCGCAAAGGTATATAATGTGAGCATGTAAAAATGGGTGTGGATGCCCGCTTTTGATGTCATCAAAGAAAATGAAGCATTGACCGGAAATGGAGCGTTTGTTATGAAACGATGGATCGCGGCGCTTGCGGCGCTTATGCTGTTGATCGGCTGCGCGGCGGGCGCTCTGGCGGAGTGCGAGGGCTGGGCGGTGACCATACGGGATTCCGAGGTCCGCGAGACCCCCGACCCCGAGGGCGAGGTGCTGATGGAGGCCGCTCAGGATACGGAGCTGGAGTACAGCGGCTTTACACGGTATGACGAGGATCACAACCCCTGGTACGGCGTGAGCTGGGAGGATGTCTCCGGCTGGATCCCCGGCGACGACGCCGAACTGAAATGGTCGACACTGTATTGAACCGCATAAGAAACCCGCGCCGCAAGGCGCGGGTTTCTTATGCGGTCAATTACACGTGCAGCGAGTAATTCGGCGCTTCCTTGGTGATGTTGATGTCGTGGGGATGGCTCTCGACGAGGCCGGCGGAGGTGATGCGGATGAACTCGCCGCGCTCGCGGAGGGCCTGTATGTTCTCGGTGCCGCAGTAGCCCATGGAGGAGCGCAGGCCGCCGATCAGCTGGAACACGGTGTCGGCCAGGGGTCCCTTGTAGGGCACGCGGCCCTCGACGCCCTCGGGCACCAGCTTCTTCTGGCCCTCCTGGAAGTAGCGGTCCTTGCTTCCCTCGGCCATGGCGGCGAGGCTGCCCATGCCGCGGTAGACCTTGTAGGAGCGGCCCTGGTAGATCTCGGTCGCGCCGGGGGATTCCTCGGTGCCGGCGAACAGGCTGCCCATCATGACCGCCGTCGCGCCCGCGGCGATGGCCTTGGGGATGTCGCCGGAGTACTTGATGCCGCCGTCGGCGATGATGGTCTTGCCGTACTTGTCCGCGACCTC
>JAFRFY010000159.1 GCA_017434085.1 Clostridia bacterium | reverse complement strand
AGGTCATGAAGCAGCGCCCGCGCCGCCTCGGGTTCCATGGTCCGCGGGGCGGGTTCCTCCGGAGGCGCCTCGGGTCGCGTCAGGCCGGTGACCGCCTCCACCAGCGCGGCGTAGTCGGCCATGAAGGCCCCGTGCCGCGAAAGCACCGCCGCCGCATCCCCGGCCTTCGCCGCCGTCTCCAGCGCCGCGGCCTGCTCGGACACGCCCCGCGCGCCGATCATCTTCGCGGTGCCCTTGACGGCGTGCACGGAGATGGCGTAGCCTTCCCAGTCCCGCGCCTCGGAGAAGCGCTTGAGCTCACCAAGCCGCACCGGGCCCGAGGCGGCGAACTGCGAGAGCACGTCGGTGTACAGCGACAGCCGGTTGCCGCAGTAGTTGAGGCCCGCCTGCATGCTGACCCCGGCGCGCGCGAGGCCCTCCGCCAGCGTCTGTTCGGGGGCGTCGGGGGGCGCGGCGTCCCCGGATTCGACCGCCGTGGCGCGGGGCAGCACCGTGCGCAGCGTCCTGTCCAGCTCCAGCACGTCGATGGGTTTCGCAACGAAGCCGTCGAAGCCCTCCTGCCTGAACAGCGCCTTCGCGCCGCTTACGGTATTGGCGGTCAGGGCGATGATGTACAGCTCCCGGCCCTTCTCGCGCTCGATGGCCCGCAGCCGCCGGGCGGCCTCCACGCCGTCCATGCCCGGCATCATGTGGTCCATGAACACCAGGTCGAAGGGCTCCGCCGCGTACATGCTTATGGCCTCCGCGCCGCTGTTCGCCGTGGCGACGGCCATGTCGTAGGCGCTCAGCAGTCCCTCCGCCACCGTCAGATTGGTGGGCTCGTCGTCCACGATCAGCGCGCGGACGCCGGGGAAGATCACCCGCGCGCGCTCCGGCGGCAGGGCGTCGTCGCCCGCGGTATTCAGCAGGCTGGCCAGCTGGAAGGTGCACAGCGGCATGCCCAGCAGGTGCGCGCGGCTGTCTCTGGGCAGGGCAAAGTCCCCGTCCGCCGCCACGATCACCGTGCCCCGGGCGGCGAAGGCCTCCGCGACGCCGGGCGCGGCGGCGTAGCTGCCCGCGTCCATGAGCAGGTGGGTGACCGAGGCGTCGTCCAGCGCGGCTTCGAGCGCAGCGGCATCCTCGATCAGCGTCATATGAAGCCCCAGCCGCGACGCGGCGTGCCGGAGCGCCCGCTGATAAGCCTCCCGGGCGGCGGGATGTTCGATATTCCTGAAATTGACGCACCCCACGGCGCGCAGGCGCTCCCGGCGCTCCAGCGCCATGCAGGGCGCGGCGTCGGCGACCCCCTGGGGGATGCTGACGGTCACCTCCGCGCCGCCGCCCACGGCCTCGCCCAGCACCACGAAGCCGCCCATCAGCCTGACGAAGCCGGACACGATGGGCAGCCCCAGCCCCAGCCCGCCTGTGGACTGCGTGCGGCCGGAGCTTCGCTTGTAGAAGCGCTCGGACAGGTGCTCCCGCGTGTCGGGGTCGATGCCGGGGCCGGTGTCGGCGACCCGCAGGCACAGGTTGACCCCGTAGGGCCGCGCCACCGCGCCGATCTCCACCGCCACGCAGCCCTCCTCGGTGAACTTGAGGCCGTTCTCGATCAGGTGCCGGAGCACCCGCCGGAGCTTGACCCGGTCCCCCGTCAGCACGCAGGGTATGGCGGGGTCCACGTCCACCACCAGCGCCACGCCCTTTTTGAGCACCCGGCGCACCTCCGAGAGCACGTCGTTGACCAGCGAGGCGGGCATGTAGGGCTCATTGGTCACGGCGGCCCGGTCCATGTCCACCTCGGTGTAGTCCAGTATGTCGTCCAGCTCGTCGGCGATCCTGAGCCCGGCATCCTGCACGGAGAGCAGGTCCCGCTTCAATTCCGCCGCCTCCGCCCGGCGCTCCAGCAGCTTCGACAGCCCGATCACCGCGTTCACGGGGGTCCTGATCTCGTGGGACACGTTGGTCAGGAAGTCGTTGATCTGCTCGCGCTCCGCCTCCAGCCGGGCCATCTGCCGCCCGTGGCCGGACTGCAGCGATTCCCACAGCCCCACGAAGCGCAGGCAGACGAACCCGGCGAAGGCCAGCAGCGCCAGGTGGGCGACGGTGATGAACACGTTCTCCGCGCCGGGGTCGAACTGCCCGCCGAGGATCTCCCCCGCCAGGCGAAAGAACGTGGTGATGTACCCCACGGCGATGCCGCAGCGCACCAGCCCGCGGTCCATGGTCAGCGCGTAGAGCATCATCGCCACGATGGCCACCGGCGCGATACGGAACAGGTTCGCGCAGTGGGCGCCGTAGTAGAAGGTCTCCAGCATCAGCATGGATGAGAACAGTATCGTCATGGTCCTGCCGGGCAGGCTGTTGAGTATCATCAGCGCCCAGGCCGCCAGCAGGCCGACGGCCAGCACCGGCAGCATCCACAGCTCCCAGCCCAGCAGCAGGTTTTCCACCGTCAGCACCACGGTCAGCACTGTCAGCGCGAGCACCAGCGCCAGCCGTGCGGTGTGGCCGATGTTGCCGGTCTGATCTTCCGCCTTCACGCCGCGTCACACCTCCCGCATGCGGTATTCCGGGTCGTCGTCGATCATCTCCACCATGATGGCCGCGAACCTCGGGTCGAACTGGCTGCCGGAGCAGCGCACGAACTCCTCCCGCACCTTCTGCTGCGGCAGCACGCCGCGGTAGCTGCGGTTGCTGGTCATGGCGTCGTAGGTGTCCGCCACGGCGATGATGCGCGCCACCTCGGGGATGTCCTCGCCCGCCAGCCGGTCGGGATAGCCCGCGCCGTCGAAGCGCTCGTGGTGCCACCGGGCCCCGGTGACCAGCTCCGGGTAGTCGGCGATGTGCTCAAGGATCTGGGAGCCCACCACCGGGTGGGTCTTGATGGCGGCGTACTCCTCGTCGGTCAGGCGGCTGGTTTTGTTGATGATGGCGTCGGGCACGCCGATCTTGCCCACGTCGTGCAGAAGCCCCATCATGTAGATTTCCCGCTGCTGCTGATCCGTGTAGCCGGCGCGCCGGGCGACCTCCCGGGCGTACTCCGCCACGCGGGAGGAATGGCCGTGGGTGTACTTGTCCTTGGCGTCGATGGCGGTGGCCATGGCGCGGACGATCTGCATGTAGGCCCGGGAGAGCTTCTCCGTCTTGGCCTGGATCTCGCGGGCCATGTCGTTCTGAAGCCGGTTCAGGGCGATGGTGTTTCGGACCCGCAAGAGCAGCACCTCCGGCGCGAAGGGCTTGCGGATGAAATCCGTCGCCCCGGCGTGCAGGCCGCGGGTCTCGGTCTCCACGTCGTCGTCGGCGGTGAGGAAGATCACGGGCACGTTGCGGTACGCCGGGTGCGCCTTCAAACGCTTCAAAACCTCGAAGCCGTTGATGCCCGGCATGTGGATGTCCAGAAGCACCAGGTCCGGCGCCTTCGTGCCGTCCAGGTAGTTAAGCACGTCCTCCCCGGACTTGAAATAGCTGCCCCGCATGCCCGCCTCACGGAACACGCCGTTGGCCATTTTCAAATTCGCCGCGTCGTCGTCCACCACGATGATCCAGTCTTCCACGCTGCACACCTCGATTCGGGGGTTAGGGAGTAGGCAGTAGGGAGTAGGGGTTACCCATTTCCCATTTCCCATTTCCCATTTCCCATTTCCCATTATACCCCATTTCCCCTCCCGTTGTCCACACCCATATAACCCGCATTTCACACGCTTCTTTATATGTTTTTCACATAGTTTGGGAATTGAATAAATCACGCTCATCATATTGCCCAAATAATAAAAATATGGTAATATATTGCTCATCAAGGGACATGGTTCCCTGTAACCCGTTTATGGCCCGCCGACCCGGATCGTCAAAGGAGCGTTCGACATGCCTAACCCGCTTGAGTCCTACATCGCCGACCACTTCAAGGAGGCCCTGGAGCGCGGCTATATACAGCCCTTCTACCAGCCTGTGGTTCGCACGATATCGCGGCAGCTATGCTCGTTCGAAGCGCTCGCGCGCTGGATCGACCCCGAAAAGGGCATCATCTCCCCCGAACAGTTCATACCGGTGCTGGAGAAGAAGGGGATCATCCACCTGCTGGACGCCTGCGTCATCCGCCAGGTGTGCGCCCGCATCCGCCGCACCGTGGAGGCCGGGGACACGCCGATTCCCGTGTCCGTCAACCTGTCCCGGCTGGACTTCACGCTGTGCGACATCTTCCAGGTGGTGGACAGCCTGGTCACGCAGTACCAGATCCCCCACGATTTTCTGTACATCGAGATCACCGAGAGCGTGATGGCGGAGCAGGAGCACACCATGCGCGACATCGTGGCGCGGATCCGCGCGGCGGGCTACCAGGTGTGGATGGACGACTTCGGCAGCGCCTACTCGTCCCTGAACGTATTAAAGGACTTTGAATTCAACGAGCTCAAGCTGGACATGCGCTTTCTGAGCTCCTTCAGCCTGCGCTCCCAGCGGATACTGACCGCCGTCATACAGATGGCCAAGGAGATCGAGATCCACACCCTGGCCGAGGGCGTGGAGACCCGGGAGCAGGTGCGCTACCTGCGCAACATCGGCTGCGAGAAGGTGCAGGGCTACTACTACGGCCGCCCCATGCCCTACGAGGAGGCGCTGGCCCACCTCAAGCGGATCAACGTGGGCATCGAGAGCCCGCAGGACCGGAAGTATTACGACGACATCGGCAAGGTCAACCTGTTGAGCGCCGTGCCCTTCATGACCCGGGAGGAGCGCGACACCCTCAAGACCGCCCGCCAGCTCAACAGTATCCCGCTGGCCATGGCCGAGGGCCGCAAGGATTCGTTCAGCATACTGTTCTACAACACCGCCTTTGAGCAGACCGCCGAGAGCACCGGCCTGGTCTCCCACCTGTTCACCCAGGAGATGCTGCGGGTGCCCCAGCCCTACTCCATGTTCCCCCGGCGGCTGTGGGACCTGATGGAATCCACCCGCTCCGGCGAGGAGGGGCGGATGGTGTTCATCTCCAACGGCGAATACTACGAGATACAGGCCAAGTGCATCGCCCAGACCAAGGACGCCTACAGCGTGCTGTTTCGTATGAGCAACCTGTCCAAGGCCTCCGAATCCGTCAAGACCGACCACCTGGACGAGGGCATCCGGCAGCTCTACACGCTGTTTGAGCGCATCACGCTGGTGGATACCCGCAACGACACCATCACGCCGCTGTACATCGCCACCCGGGAGGACCTGGTCTCCGGGCGCACCGGCGTGGCGAAGCTGGCCTGGGAATACGCCCACAACCTGATCTTCCCCGAGGATCAGGAGGAATACCTGCGGCTTCTGGACTTCGACACCATCGACGAGCGCCTCCACAAGGCCGGGCGCACGTATGTCTCCAAGTACCTGCGCAGCCGCGTGGGGCACGGCCAGTACGCCTGGAAGCAGTACATCGTGCTGCGCCTGCAGCCCGGGGTCTACGCCGCCCTCATACGCAATGTGCACGCCGACCTGCTGGCCTTCCAGCGCTACAACCATTTAAGCCAGGAGGCCACCGGCGGCGACAGCCCCGATTCCCCCGAGCTGCTGTGGCGGAACCTGGTGCAGTCCGACATCGCCCGCGTGTTCTGGAAGGACCGGGAGCGCCGCTTCCTGGGGGCCAGCCACGGCTTCCTCCAGTACTACGGCTTCTCCGGCGTGGAGGAGATCGTCGGCCGCACCGACGAGGACCTGGGCTGGCACATCCACCCGGACGGCTATATGAACGACGAGCTCCGCGTGATCAACGAGGGCATCTCCACCCACAACATACCGGGCCACTGCATCAACGACGGCGAGAACCGGGAGATACTCGCCAGCAAAGCCCCGCTCTACGACAACAACGGCGAGGTGCGCGGGCTGATCGGCTGCTTTATCGACCGCGACCTGCTGAATGTCAACGACCGGCGGGGCAAGGAGACCAAGCGCCGGGACATGCTCACCGGCCTGCTCAACTCCCGCGGCATCAGTGAAGAGGTGCACACCTTCGAGGATGAATACAACCTGCGCAACGTGGACTTCGTGCGGCTGCACGTGGCCATCGACGATTTCCCCGCCCTGAACCGGCAATACGGCTACGATTTCGGCGACAGGATCATCTCCACGCTGGGCCGGGCGCTCAAGAAGGCCCTGGGGCACACCTGCGCCGTGGGCCGGAACACCGGGCACCAGTTCGTGGTGCTGCACCAGATCCACGAGCCCGGCGAGGCGGGCCGCCTGCGCGGCAGGATCAAGCAGATCGCCGCAGACATACAGCATATCAACGGCATCGCGCTGACCCTCTACCTCTCGGTGGGCTACTGCGTGTACTCCGAGTGCGAGGACGCCGACGAGCAGACCCAGAAGGCCGAGATCCGGCTGCTGGCCGACCACGACGACCACTCCAGCGTGGAGCGCCGCATGACCCACGCCTCCGAGATATTCCACCTCTACGACGACCTCCCCATCCCCTACTGCGTGTGCAAGGTGCTCACCGACGGGGACAGGAGCGTCTACGACGCCCTGCTCTTCTACGCCAACCACGCCTTCGAGCGGCTGTGCGGGCTGACCGCTGCCCAGCTGCTGGGCCGCCGCGTGTCCCAGCTCTTCGGCCCCATCGACGACGCCTGGCGCGACATCGCCCGCAGGGCCGCCTTCAACGGGGAATCCATCGTGGATATGCTGCGCTTCGCAAGCGACGGCAAAAACTACCATATCACCGCCAGCCCCGTCATCCACGCCGGGTATTGCTGCTTCACGTATCAGCTGTCGGATATAGTGGGGTAGACGGGCGTCAAAAACGGGCTGTCTCAAAACGAATCATCCATACGCCATGTAGGGGCGCCGATGCGTCGCCCGCCCAATCAGAATCCATCATTTCTGTCGAGGCGGGCGCCCATTGGGCACCCCTACCTTGGGTTTGTCTGTATATCAATTCGTTTTGAGACAGCCCGAAGGCAGGGCGGGACTGTTGCGTTAATGATAAGATGCACAAAACTATAAATAAACAGTGCGGGCGATGAGGGCATCGCCCCTATGACGGGACTGGACTCCGGGCGATGAGGGCATCGCCCCTACGGGCAGGGGTGGCTATTCCTGTTCCCTGTTCCCTGTTTCCTGTTCCCTGTTCCCTGTTCCCTGTTCCCTGTTCCCTGTTCCCTGTTCCCTGTTCCCTGTTCCCTGTTCCCTGTTCCCTGTTCCCTGTTCCCTGTTCCCTGTTCCCTGTTCCCTGTT
>JAFRFY010000158.1 GCA_017434085.1 Clostridia bacterium | reverse complement strand
GTGCGGCTGATCAGGTCGGGGTTCTCCAGCACGTCCTTGTGGCTCTCGGAGGAGCCGACGGTGGTGACGATGCCCTCGCCGACGCGGGCGATGATGGTCTCCTCGCCGGCGCCGCCCACCAGGCGGGAGATGTTGGCCCGCACGGTGACCCGGGCCTTGGCCCTCAGCTCGATGCCGTCCTTGGCGATTGCGGCGATGACGGGGGTCTCGATGACCTTCGGGTTGACGGACATCTTCACGGCCTCCAGTACGTTGCGGCCCGCCAGGTCGATGGCCTTGGACTGGTCAAAGCCCAGCTCGATCTGGGCCGACTGCGCCGCGATCAGCGCGTCCACCACGCGGTCCACGTTGCCGCCCGCCATGTACAGCGTCTCCAGCTCGTTCATGGTGACGTTGATGCCGGCCTTGCGGGCCTTGATCATCGGGGGCACGATGCGGCGCGGGCTGACCCGGCGGAACTTCATGCCCACCAGATTGAAGATGTTGATGTGCACGCCGCTCATCAGCGCCGAGAACCACAGCCCCAGCGGGAACAGCGAGAACAGCGCGATGATGACGACGACGATGATGATCGGCAGCGCAATGGCCGCAATACTCGGACCGTAACGATACATGATGATAGCCTCCTTAATTATTATTACACGTTCTCTTCAACGACCACGATTCGATTACCCGCGACCTTCTGCACCCTTATCGGCTTGCCCTGGGCGATGAACTCGCCGTCGGAAACCACGTTGAGCTTCACGCCGTCGAATTCGCCGATGCCCGCGGGCCGCAGGGCCGTGTGGGTGACGCCCTTCTTGCCGATGAAGTAGTTCAGGTCGTTGTTCTCGGCGGCGTCGGGGGCGATGGCCACGTCGTTGAGCGCCAGCTTCGACTTTTCAAGCCGACCCTTGGACGCCGTGATCAGGCACACCGTCAGCGCGATGCACAGTATCGCGGCCAGGATCACGAACAGCAAAAGCCCCTGCTCCAGCGGTGGGCTGAGCAGCACAAATCCCAGCACCAGCGACCCGATGCCCAGCATCCCCGGCACGCCGAACCCCGGAATGTACATCTCGAACACCAACAGGCCCACGCCCACCAGCAGCAGTATCAGCTCCGGCAGGTTCGACGCCAACAGGCTCCATAAACCGCCCATGCCAGTTTCACCTCGCTTTGTGTTTCGATGGCTGCAACTGTTCAGTCCGGGCGATCAGGGGATCGCCCCTACGGATGTCGCGTTTTGTAGGGGCGATGCCCTCATCGCCCTTCCGAAGCACAGATCCGGACTGAACCGTTGCGATGGTCATAGTATACCATCTTTCGCGCCAAAAGAAAAGGGTGCGCGCACGAATGATACATTTTTCGCCCCGAATTGTCGCGGACGCGCGCCATTGTGAAATAATTGTGCCGCCGCATGCCGCCCGCGGGCGTTTCATATGAAATCACTGTCCGGAGAGGAGGGAGTGCATGGGGCGATTGTGGAAGCTCACGGTGGCGCTGACCGCGCTGACCGCCCTGCTGTTTTCATCGGCGGCGGGCGCGGCGCTCTGGCAGCTGTGGCGGCGTCCGCCCAGGCTGGTCCTGGCGCAGACGCCGGAGGGCCTGAAATGGGAGGGCGAGCGGTACGCGGCGCTTATCAGGATGCGCGACGAGCGGATGGACTGGCTGATGATCTGGCGAAAAAAGGATGATTAATCTTAACAAACGGCTTGAACACGCCGAAAAAACGTGGTAGAATATAGAAGATACAAAGGAGGCCTTGTCATGAAGAGCATCGTCAACGGGCGGATACTGATCCCTGACGGCGTCATCGACCAAAAGGTGCTCACGTTTGACCAGCGCATCGCGGAGATCGCGTCGGAGCCGCCGGAGGAAGCGGAGATCATCGACGCCAAGGGCTGCTATGTGGCCCCGGGGCTGATCGACGTGCATTGCCACGGCTTTATGGGGTGGGACGCCTCCCGCGCCAGCGTTTCCGATCTGAAATCCATGTGCGCCCATCAGGTCCGCACCGGCGTGACCAGCTGGCTGCCCACCACGCTGACCCTGCCCTGGCCCGAGCTGGAGAAGTGCTTCGCGGCCATCCGCGAGGTCATGCGGGAGAGCGCCCTGCCGGAGTGGCGCGGCGGCGCGCAGGTGCTGGGCTGCCACGCGGAGGGGCCCTTCATCAGCCCCAGGCGCAAGGGCGCCCAGTGCGAGGCGTACATACAGCGCCCGAACCCCCGCAGGATCAAGCCCTGGGCGAACGTCATACGGCTGATCACCGTCGCCCCCGAGGTGGACGGCGCGCTGGAATTCATACGCGCGGCCAAGCGGCTGGGCATCACGGTGTCCATGGGCCACAGCGACGCCACCGCGGAGCAGGCCTTCGCCGCCATCGAGGCCGGGGTCACCCACGTGACCCACACCTTCAACGCCATGGCCCCGCTGAACCACCACAGCCCCGGCCTGGCGGGCGCGGCGCTCAACGACGACCGGGTGTACTGCGAGCTCATCGCCGACGGCCTGCACGTCAGCCCCCTGCTGCTCCCCCTGATGGCGCGGCTCAAGCTGCACCGGCTGGTGCTGATCACCGATTCCATACAGTCCGCCGGACTGCCCGACGGCGTCTACGACCAGCTGGGCGTGCAGATCCGCATGGAGGGCGAAACCTGCCGCCTGATGGACGGCACCATCGTCGGCAGCACCCTGACGATGGACAAGGCCGTGCGCAACTTCGTGCGCTTCTCCGGCATACCGGTGTGGCGCGCCGTCAACATGGCCTCCCTCTACCCCGCCCGCGCCATCGGCATGGACGACCGCAAGGGCGCGCTGCAGCGGGGCAAGGACGCCGATATCCTCATCGCCGACCGCCACTTCAACATCCGCGCTACCTTCGTGGGCGGCGCGTGCGTGTACAAGGCGTAGTCATAAAGGAAGTGATACCGTTGCAGGGCTATTACGAGCAGGCTCAGACCATACTGCCCAGCATGTGCGACGCCACGGCAAAGCTGGGCGTGCCCAACACCTTTACGCTGTTCATGGACCTGGCCACCGAGCACGCCGAGCGGCTGGGCCTGGGCATGAACGGGCTGATGCAACAGGGGCTCTTCTGGCTGACCGTGCGCACGCGCATACGCTTTTACGACCGCCCGGCCATGACCGAAGCCGTCACCCTGCGCACCTGGCCCGAGGCCCCGGAGCGCTCCCGCTGCAACCGGGATTACGCCATACTGCGGGGCGGGGAGGTCATCGTCGCAGGCAAGACCGAGTGGATGATCATGAATCTGAAGACCCACCGCCTCCACCCCGTGGACGGCGTGTTCCCCGCGGACCTTGAGCTTCTGGAGGACCGGGTGCTGCCCGAGCCCTTCGCGCGGCTGACCGACGACTTCGCCGACGCCGAGTGCCTCGGCCGCTACACCGTGCGCTCCACCGACATCGACCTGGGCGGCCACATGAACAACGCCGCCTACGCGCGGGCCATCGCCGGGGCGTTCTCCTCGAAGGCGTGGAACGACCTGCACATCCGCGAGATGGAGATCGCCTTCCGGAGCCCCTGCTTTGAGGGCGAGACGCTGGATATCCACCGGCGCGACGCCGACGGGGGCACGGAGCTCCGCCTCTCCCGGGAGGGAAAGACCATCGCGCTGGCAAGGATCGTCGGCGAATGAAACAGCGGCGGGCGTCCGACGGACGCCCGCTGCTTTATTGTTTACGGTATCACCTCAAAATCCCCCAACCCCCTGAACACCCGGGTCAATATGAACCGCGCGCGCTCCATGGGGCGCATGCCCTTTTCAAACCGGGCGTAGGCGCGCAAGCCGGCCTGCACGTCGTCGCGGCGGACGGGCTTTCCGGCGTAGCGCGCGAGGGTCACGGCGCGGCTGAACGCCTCGAAATCGGGGTTGTCCAGCTCCTTCGCCACCCTCTGGGCGAAGGCCTCCGGGCTCTCGCCGCTCTGGGGATACTGGCCCATGTGCGCAAGCAGCGTGAGGTTGGCGCGATAGGCGATCATGGCCCCCTGGGACGCCCGCCGGGTCCGCTTGCACAGCAGCGCGGGGTCGGCATTTTGGAGACGCCTGCGCACCCACCAGACCAGAAGCGCGATCAGCACCAGTATCAGCAGCGCGATCAGCGCGACCCACGCGCCGCCGCGCCCGGCGTCCTCGGGGGCGTCCTCGGGGGCGTCCTCCGGCGGGAAGTCATCCGGTTCGGGGGCGTCGTCGTCCTGCGGGTCGTCCTCCGGTTCGTCGAAGGGATGGCCCTCCGGCTCCGGCGAGGGCGTGGGCTCCTGCTGGGTGTTGTCGTTCAGGCCGGTCCGGCCGTCGTCCACGCCGTCGGCGGCCTTTGAGGGATCATCCTCCGGGGATTCCGCGCCCTCCGGCTGATCCTCCGGGCTGTTCGCGGCATAGCCGTACTGTTCTTCGCCCGCGTCGGCACCGGAGCCCTGGCCTGCGCCGCCCGGCCCGCCGTTGGTGGCGTCGAAGGGGATCCAGCCCAGCCCCTTGAAGTACACCTCCGCCCAGGCGTGGGCGTCCATGCCGGTCAGCGTGGCGGCGCCGTCCGCGCCGGGCCGGGCGTAATACCCCTCCACATACCGCGTGGGCAGGCCCGCGATGCGTCCCATCACCGCCATGGCCGAGGCGTAGTAGCTGCAATAGCCCTGTTTGCTCTCCAACACGAACCAGGACACGAAGTCCCGGCCCCGGGGCGGATACTCCACCTCCAGCCTGTAGCGCATGTTCTTGCGCAGGTAGTCGGCGATGGCGGCGGCGCGCGCGTAGGGGTTCCGGGCGTCTGATGTGATCTCCATGGTCAGCGCGTAGAGCCCGTCCTCGATGCCCTCGGGCAGCTGGGTGTGGTCCGAGAGTATGCGGGCGTACTGGCCGTCGTCGTCCGTCTCGCCCCACAGCGCCGCCTGCATCAGTGCGTCGCCGTGGACGGGGTTCAGCGCCTCCAGGGCATAGCTATCCCCGCGCTCGGCCACGCGGGCCATGAACATCTCGCCCGAGGAATTGTAGTACACCGCGTTGGCCAGGGCCATGTCGAAGTCCCGCATCCTGCCGGGCACGAACAGCGTGCTGGTGCCGGAATCCAGGAGCTCCACCGAGGCCTTGACCTCCATGAACGCCTCCTCGGGGCTGTCGAAGCGCAGATCGAACACCCGCTCCCGCACGGCGCGGTGGGTGACATCATAATAAAGGTAGCGATTCTTGGGGGTGACGTCCACCCAGGAATAGCCGGTGTAGGTGGCGCGTATGGTGCCCCGCAGCAGTATGGGGGCGTCGGAGGTCACCCGCATCACCGCCTTGGGATCGGGATTCGCCGGGCCGCCCAGCATGGCCACGGGCTGGCCGTCCACCTCGCCGCCGTGGTTGTAGCCCTCCTCCGCGATGGAAAAGGCGATGCGCTCGTGGGTGAAGTTGAAGTACTGCTCGAACATGCTGCGCACCCGGGCGGCCAGGTTCTCCATGGGCTGCCAGGTCACCCGGCCCCCGGGCATCAGCATGAGCGCCACGGCCACCGCCAGCGCCGAGGGCAAGAGCACCCGCAGGGCGACACGGTCCCGCTGCACGCCGTCGGACAGCGCGAACGCCGCCGCCCCGGCGATCAGCCCCGGCACCGCCGCGGCGATGGAGGCCCGCTGGGACATGCCGTGGCTGAACACCAGCATGGCCCCGAGGATCAGTATCGCCATGGACGTGCCGCCGCGCCGGTACAGCATCAGGAAAAACAGCGCGCCGAACGCCAGCGCCGCGCAGACCAGCAGCGCCTGCAGGCCAACAGCGGCCTCCGCGCCCAGGCCGGCGTCCATCAGCGCGGGAATGCTTTTAAGCGCGGCCAGGTGGGTCAGCGTCCAGCCGCCGGTCATCACCGCCAGCGCCGCCAGGCCGATCACCGCGCCGAGCGCGGAATA
Source organism: Clostridia bacterium (assembly GCA_017434085.1). Classification (GTDB taxonomy): domain Bacteria; phylum Bacillota; class Clostridia; order Christensenellales; family Aristaeellaceae; genus UBA2862. Next base: position 10,634 of record JAFRFY010000158.1, on the reverse strand, counting down.
CGCCGCCGCGCCGCCGCACAGTGCCGACAAAAGCGCCGCCAGCCAGACCCGCAGGCCCGGCCCCGCTTCAAGCGCCGTGCCGACGGTAGTCAGCCCGCTGCCCGCGAACGCCGCCGCCAGCAGCGCCGTGAGCGCGATGCGATGGAGTTTGGTAGTGTTGTTCATTGCGTAACCTTACTTGATCTGTTGAAAATTGGGAATTGGAAACAGCGCGGCAGCCGCTGACTCAATTCCCCATTCCCAATTCCTAATTCTTATCGTACTCATCCTCATAATCCGCCTTCCCTGTCGCATGCTCGCCGCCCTCGAAGCTCCAGGGGTCGCGCCTCAAGGCCTCCACGTGGCCCATGCGCAGGCGCTCCAGCATGGTCAGGGTCTCCTCCCGGGCGTCGTCGGACACCCACACCAGCCGTGTGGTGATGCCGGACTGCTGCATCCTCAGCGCCATATCGGCGATGCGGGTGGTGAGCCGCGCGGTGATCAGCACCGCGCCGCCGGTGCGCTGCAGGCGGCCCATCATCAGCATGAGCACGCGCTCGTAGTCGTAGGGACTGTCGAACGCCACCTTGAGCATGGCGTCGGCGAAGGCGGGGAAATCCGTTGAAAACTGCCCCGCCACCTCGCTGGGGTGGGCGTTGGTCAGCGGCATGCGCACGGGATAGCCCGACTCCAGCTGGGCCTTGGCGGCATCCAGGCCGGCCTCGCACACGCAGTCCTCGATGGACAGCTGCTGGTCCCTGAGCGTGGTCACCCGCTGCAGATCGGGGATGATCAGCGTGTCGGGCCGGGCGCTCTCCTCGTAGGTGCGCACCATCAGCTCGCGCTTGCGCAGGCTGAGCTTCCAGTGCACCTTCTTCAATTCGTCGCCGTCCTGCCACTTGCGCACGTCCGAGGGCGAGGCGGTGTCCTCGGTGGCGGTGGAGCGAAACTCCGGCCCCATGTCCGCGTTTTTCAGAAGCATCGGCGCGATGTCGGTCACCCTCGGGCACACCTCCATACGCGCCAGCTTCGCCCCCGGCCGACGGGACAGGCAGATGAGGCCGAACACGTCCTCCACGCTGATCCTCGTCACCCCGGCCTCGTACACCCCCCGGTGGGGGCACTGCAGCACCTGCCGGAACGTGCGATCGGCGAAGGGCGGCGTGGTGACGTTGACCGTCTGCGCGGCGGCGTAGCCCGAGGGCACGCTCAGCTGCACCCGTATGGCAGACACCGGCAGAAGCGAGGTGTGGCGCACGGAGAACACCGTCATCAGCTTATCGCCCCGGATCACCCGCGCCTTGACGCCCTTGAGCGAGAGCTTCACCGACCACAGCGTCCACATCACCGATATGAAGCCCAGTATCAGCATCACCAGCAGCGTGTAAAACGCCAGGTAGTAGATCCGCGTGCCCGTGGACAGCCCCGCCGCCAGCAGTGCCGCCATGCACAGCGCGTAGCCGACGCGGCGCGCGTTGAGTATGTTCATATTCACTTCGTCTTGACCGGCACCTGCACCGATCCCACGACGTTGTTGAGCACCCGCTGGGCGGTCATATTGCGCATGCGGGCCTCCGGGGAGAGCACCAGCCGGTGGGCCAGCACCGGCTCGGCCATGGCCTGCACGTCCTCGGGCTTCACGTAATCCCGCCCGTCCAGCAGCGCGTGGGCCTGCGCCGCACGCACCAGCGATATGGCCGCGCGGGTGGACACGCCCAGCTGCAGCGCCCCGCTCTTTCGGGAGGCCGCCGCGATGCCGGACACGTACACCCGGATCTCCTTGGCGGCGTAGACCTTCTCCACCTCCTGCTGCAAGCGGACGATGTCCGAGCTCGTGCAGATGGGCTTTAAGTCCTCCATGGGCCGGGCGGAGCCGGTGTAGCGCTCCAGTATGTCGGCCTCCTCCTCGGCGGTGGGATAGCCGATGGAAATGCGCATGAAGAAGCGGTCGAGCTGCGCCTCCGGCAGCGGGTAGGTGCCCACGAAGTCCACCGGGTTCTGGGTCGCCAGCACGATGAAGGGCCGGGGCATCTGATAGGTCACGCCGTCCACCGACACCTGCCCCTCCTCCATGACCTCCAGCAGCGACGACTGGGTCTTGGGCGAGGTGCGGTTGATCTCGTCGGCCAGCACGATCTGGCTCATGATCATGCCCGGGCGGTACTCCAATTCGCCGGTCTTGAAATTGGCGATGGAAAAGCCGGTGATGTCGGAGGGCGTGATGTCCGGGGTGAACTGTATGCGCTTGAACGAGCAGTCCAGCGACCGCGCCAGCGCGCTGGCCAGCGTGGTCTTGCCCACGCCCGGCACGTCCTCGATCAACACGTGGCCGCGGCACAAAAGCGCGATCATCATCAGCGCCACCGCGTCCTCCTTGCCCACGATCACCTTGCCCACGTTTTTCTTGAGCAGCTGCGCAAAGCGCTGTGTCACCTGCATAGCCATGTCTCCTTGCAACTCAAACTGATCCAACATAAGTATACATTTTTGGCCTCCGAAACACAAGGAAATCTGTGCAAAACCGCAAACCTGTGCTATAATATTAAAAAACGTGTCTTATTTGGGCCAAATTGTGGGGGGATTTTCGGTGATACGGGGCATCGGGCTGGACCTGTGCGACATCGGGCGCATCGAAAAGGCCATTGAGAAGGAGCGCTTTCTCGAGAGGGTCTACACCCCGCTTGAGCAATCGCGCATACTGGCCGCCCGGGGCGCGCGCCGGGGGGAGATCGCCGCGGGCATGTTCGCCGCGAAGGAGGCCGTGGCGAAGGCCCTTGGCACGGGCTTTACGGGCTTCGGCCCCGACGCCGTGGAGATCCTGCCCGACGAAAACGGCCGCCCCGGCTGCACGCTGTATAAGCACGCCCGCGAGCTCGCGGGAGACGCCCGCGTGCACGTCAGCGTCACCCACGAATCCGGCTTCGCCGCCGCGACGGCGATTGTTGAGAGTGGAGAGTGAAGAGTGGAGAGTGAAGATTTATAGTGCCCTCATCGCCCGAAGGGGAGCGACCTCTTCCGTCAGCCCGCAGGGCTGACGGAAGAGGTGTAACCCGGCCACTCCTGCTCCCTGTTCCCTCCCCGTCTCCACTCTCCACTCTCCACTCTTCACTCTCCAAAGGAGGTTCCCATGATCCCACTCATCACCCCCGCCGACATGCGGGACATGGAGCAGCGCTTTTTTACGCAGACCGGGGTGGCGTCCATTGATTTGATGGAGGTCGCCGCCCGGGCGCTGTGCGACGTGATCATAAAGCGATACGGCGCGGAGAGGACGGTCTATTTCGCCTGCGGCCCCGGCGGCAACGGCGGCGACGGCTACGCCTGCGCCCGGATGCTCCGGCAGGCGGGCGGGCGGACCGCCGTGATATCCGTCAGGGAACCCACCTCCCCGGACGCCGCCGGGAACCTGCGCCGCGCCCGGGAGGCCGGCGTGCCCGACAACCCAGTCGGCTGCCCGGACGTCTGGGTGGACGCGCTGTACGGCACGGGCCTGTCCCGCGCCCCCTCCGGCCCCGCCGCCGACCTCATCCGCCGCATCAACGCCGACCGCGCGCGGGGCAGCGCCGTGGTGGCGGTGGACATCCCCTCCGGGCTCAACGGGCTGACCGGCACGGCCTACGACCCCTGCGTCGCCGCCGACGTGACCGTCGCCTTCCAGTACGCCAAACCCGGCTGCTTCCTTTCAGACGGGCTGGACGTCTCGGGCGAGGTCGTGACGCCGGACATCGGCATCCCCACATCCTATTACCCCGCGGGCAGCCCCGCGCTCGGGGAGGACGCCGATCTCCGCGCCGCCCTGCCCAAGCGCCCCCGGAATTTCCACAAGGGCATGGCGGGGCACCTGCTGATCGTGGCGGGCAGCTTCGGCATGGCGGGCGCGGCGGCGATGTGCGCGCTGTCGGCGATGCGGACCGGCGCCGGGCTGACCACCGTGGCGTGTCCCGCGTCCATCGTGCCCGTATTGCAGACCCTCGCCCCATGCGCCATGTGCGCGCCCCTGCCCGAGCGGGACGGCGCGCTCGCCCCGGAGGCCGCGGCGGTATTGAAGGACCTGCTGCCCGGCAAGAGCGCCGTCGCGTGCGGCTGCGGACTGTCCTGCCGCGCCGCGCCGGAGGTGATCGAGGCGCTTTTAAACAACGACGCGCCTGCGCTGTTCGACGCCGACGCGCTGAACCTGATCGCGGCGCACCCCGGCCTCAAGGCGTCCCTGAGAGCGCGCCACCTGCTGACGCCCCACCCCGGCGAGGCCCGGCGGCTGCTTAACCGCCCGCTGACCGACCCCCTCTCCGACGCGCGGGCGCTGGCCGGTCTGGGCGCGCGGGCGCTTCTAAAGGGCGCGGCCACCGTGATCATGGCGGAGAACGGGCCGGTGATCGCTGCCCGGGGGACCAGCGGCATGGCCAAGGGCGGCAGCGGCGACTGCCTGTCCGGCATCATCGGGGCGCTGATGGCCCAGAACCCCGGCATGGACCCGGCAAAATGCGCCGCGGCGGGCTGCCTGCTGCACGGCGCGGCGGGCGAGCTGGCCCGGGCACGCAAAGGGGTGCGCGGCATGACCCCCATGGACCTGATCGACGCCCTGCCGGAGGTCCTGATGCGCTATGAATGACTTCGCCCGCACGCTCCGCGACGCCGCCCGGTCGCGCCTGCCGGAGGGCGCGTTCCTGCGGCGGGACCGGGGCGACGCCCTCTACGTCACCGACGCTCCCCTGCGGGGCGAATCCGTCGATTGGGCCGCGGCGGGATTCATCTGCCGGGAAAATGAGGGCCTGGCGCGGCTGACCCCGTCGGCGATTTGGCTTCAACGGATGGAATCGCTCTGCCCCGAACCCCCCGACCCCCTGTGCTGTTCCCTCCGGCGGTTTTCCGGCCCCCCGGACGACGTCGCGCTAACGCTGTTCGCCCGGGCGATGAAGCGTCTGGACGGCGGCGAGCGCGACCCCCGGTATGCCCGCGACCTGCGGCAGCGCGCCGCCGTATGCCTGCGGGAGCACATCCCCGGCGGCGGGCTGTACGCCTGCGCGCTGGCAAATTATATGATCGAAAAGGAGAGAGATCTATGAAACTTCAATGGCTGGGACATTCCTGCTTCGCCATCACGCTGAGCGACGGCCGCGTGATCGTCACCGACCCCTACGACGAATCCGTGGGCTATCCCCCGCTGCGCGTCAGTGCCGACATCGTGCTGTCGAGCCACGACCACTTCGACCACAATCATTTCGCCGCCGTGGAGGGCAACCCGGAGATCATCAACCGACCCGGCGTGTACGCGCGCGGCGGCGTGACCATCACCGGCGTGGCCAGCTTCCACGACGAGGTCCGCGGCGCGAAGCGGGGCGACAACGTCATATTCGCCGTGCAGGACGGGGATGTGAAGCTCGTCCACCTGGGCGACCTGGGCCACCAGCCCGACACCGACGCCCAGAAGGCCATACTGCGCGACGTGGACGTGCTGCTCATCCCCATCGGCGGCACCTTCACCATCACCACCCCGGAGGCGCTTGCGCTCATCGAGGCCTGCAAGCCTCGCGCCGCCATCGCCATGCACTATCAGAATCAGTACTGCCACTTCCCCGTCGCCGACTGCGCCGGGTTCGTCGCCGCCACCCACGCCCGCACCCTCCCCAACGTTGTGGAGATTTCCAAGGGCGCGCTTAAAGGCTGCTGTGTTATGGAGATCTGAACCGTTGGGCGTGTTTCGGGCGGGCGATGAGGGCATCGCCCCTACGACAGCGCAACAGCCGCATGGGCAATCCCCTGATCGCCCGCCGAACCGCATTTTTGCCCGACCCGTTGGGCGTAACCCGGGTTTTTCTGTGTCAATAAGGGGCCTAAAACGATTGGCATCTTGTTCCAGCCGCGAAATCCTGCTATAATAATCGCATCTATTATAAATACCGTGCCGACTGTCATCAGGAGGAAACGACTGTGATCAATATCTCCAAGCGGGCCCTGGCGCTACTGATCGCGCTGCTACTGGCCCTGCCCATCCCCGCCTTCGCGGAGGACGTAGCCGACGCGCCCGCCGACGCCGCCGACGCTATTATAGACGCGGCGACCGACGAAGCGCCCGACGACGACGCCGACGCTATCATGGACGCGGCGACCGACGAAGCGCCCGGGGACGCCGCCAACGCTATCATGGACGCGGCGACCGACGAAGCGCCCGGGGATACCGGCGACGCATCCAATACCCCCGATACCGATACCGACGCCGATACCGATACCAATACCGACACTGACCCCGAGGAAGCCCCCGCCCCCGTCTTTGAAATCCCCGTCACCGACCCCTTCGAGCCGGAGGTCGAAGAGGGGCCCGAGCTGGAGCTCGGGGAAGCCGGCGCGGCGGACGGCGGCGAACAGAGCAGCGATCCGCCCGGGGCGGACGATCTGACCGGGGCATATGATCTGCCGACCGTCGAGCTGCCCGCCGAGGCGGTGGTCTCCGGCGCGGGCGAGGACGACGACGCCGAAGAGCTGCTGGACGCCTACGTGCAGCGCATGATCGACGAATCCCTCGGCATAGCCGCGCCGCCGCTGTTCGCTGCCAGCGCGTCGCTGACGGGCAACGACGGCATCGTCTGCGACATGCTGAAATCCGAGGTCGCACGCGTGGCCGAGGGCGACCGTTCGGACACCGTGTTCGTGCTCACCGAGGAAACGCTGAGCGCGGCGGGCTTTTATCTCGGCCCGTGGACGTCGGCCGATCTCGGCATGAGCACGGTGGTTTCCGGGAAACAGGGCCTCAGCATCAACTCGGATGCGGTGCAGGCCATCTCCGCCGCCACGTCGGTCTCCACGGACAGGATAAACCAGGCCCTCCTGGCGGATTGTCCCAGCGAGCTTTACTGGTACGACAAGACCAGCGGCATGCTGATGAACAGGCCGAAGCTGAAGGTGGGCGCAAAGTGGAACGGCACGGAATACGCGCTGTACTACACGACCCCCTTCTCCCTCACGTTTTCCATGCCGGTCTCGGCGGGCTATCAGGGCGCGGACGAATACACCGTCGACGCCGCCCGGATCACCGCCGCGAAGGAAGCCCTCGCCAGAGCCCGGGCCATCGTGGAAAACCACAGTGATCTCGGCGTCCGCGACCGCCTCGCCGCGTACAAAAACGAAATCTGCGAGCGGGTCGATTACAACCACGACGCCGCCAACAACGGCCTGCCCTACGGCGACCCCTGGCAGCTGATCTATGTCTTTGACGACGATCCCGCCACCAAGGTGGTGTGCGAGGGCTATTCCAAGGCGTTCAAGTACCTGTTCGACCTCTCCGGCTTCGGCGACTGCTACGACTGCCTGCTCGCCGTCGGCACGATGAACGGCCTGGGCCACATGTGGAACATCGTGCACATGGATGACGACAGGAACTACCTCGTGGACGTGACCAACTGCGACAGCTCAAGCGGCCCCACGGACCGGCTGTTCATGTCCTACGGCCCCTCCGGCTCGCTGGACGAGGGCTACACCTTCACCCCCGGCGGTTCAAGCATTACTTACAAATACAGCGACAAGGCCCGCATCACGTTCAGCGACGCCCAGCTGACCTTTGAGTACAACCCCGTGCGCATACGGGAGGGCATCGCCCACGGGGCGCTGTCCGCGGACGCGGCCGAGGCTTACCCGGGCAAGACCGTCGGGGTGACGGTCACGCCCGACGCGGGCTACGCGCTGGTCGAGGGCAGCCTGATCTACCGCTACGACGACGGCGCGGCGCAATCGCGGGCCATCGGCAGCAGCCGCAGCTTTTCCATGCCCGCGGCCCCGGTGACCGTGGAGGCCGAATTTCAGCCCATCCCCGATCCCCCCTCCGGCGACACCGCCGAGGCCCCCGCGCCCGCCGAAGCGGAACCCGCCGCGGTGCAATCCGAATCCGCGCCCGCCGGCCCCGCGATCACCATCCCCAAGGCTCCTGCCAAGGTCAAGGCCAAGGCCGCGAAGAAGGGCAAGGTGACGGTCTCCTGGAAGAAGATCAAGAAGACCAAGAAGACCAAGGCCCTGCTCAAGCAGATCAAGGGCATTGAGGTGCAGATTTCCACCGACCCGACCTTCACTACCGACGTCCAGACCAAGAACCTCGGCAAGAAGAAGACTAAGTTCGTCTTCAAGAAGCTGCAGAAGAATACGGTCTACTACGCCCGCGTGCGTTATACCGACGGCGCCGGCGGCGTGTCCAAGTGGAGCGCCACCAAGAAGGTCAAGACCAAGAAGAAGTAACCCGAACGACACAGCCGCTCCCCTCTCACCGGGGGAACGGCTTTTTTAGACTTTTCACGTTTGCAATTTACCCGGAATTGGTATACAATGGATCTGATGATGCTAAAAACCCATTGGGAGGATACCTATGGATCACGAAAAGCTGTTCTTCGCGTCAGACTACATGGAGGGCGCGCATCCTGAGATACTGCGGCGTCTTATGGAGACGAACCTTGAAAAGACCCCGGGCTACGGCACGGACGCCTACTCCGAGGCCGCCCGGGCCAGGATTCGCGCCGCCTGCCGCGCCCCGGAGGCGGAAATTCACTTCCTGGTGGGCGGCACACAGGCCAACGCCACGGTGATCGACGCCATGCTGCGCCCCTGGCAGGGGGTCGTCGCCGCCCGCACCGGGCACATCAGCGTGCACGAGGCGGGGGCGATCGAGTTCGGCGGCCACAAGGTGCTTACGCTTGAGCCGGAGGACGGCAAGCTCACCGCGGCGCGGGTGCGGCGCTGCTTCGCGGCCTGGCGCGACGACGCCAACCGCGACCACATGGTCATGCCCGCCCTTGTGTACATCTCCCAGCCCACCGAGTGCGGCACGCTGTACTCCCTCGGGGAGCTGGAGGCCATAAGCGACGTCTGCCGCGCGGCGGGCATCGGGCTCTACCTCGACGGCGCGCGGCTGGCCTACGCCCTCGCCTGCCCGCAGAACGACGCCACGCTTCCCGACATCGCCCGGCTGTGCGACGCCTTCTACATCGGCGGCACCAAGTGCGGCGCGCTGTTCGGGGAGGCCGTGGTGTTCCCGAGGCCCGGCGTCGCGCCCCACTTCTTCACCGTCGTCAAGCAGCACGGGGCGCTGCTGGCCAAGGGGCGCGTCGCGGGCATACAGTTCGACGCGTTGTTCACCGACGATCTCTACGGCGCCATCGGGCGCACGGCCATCGAGGCCGCCGACCGCATCCGCGCGGCGCTTCATCAAATGGGCTATGCCCTCGCCTTCGACAGCCCGACCAACCAGATCTTCATAATATTGGACAAGGAAAGGGCCGCCGCCCTCTCCCGGAAGATCGAAATGAGCTTCTGGGAATATACGGACGACGGCCGCGTGATCATGCGCATCGCCACCAGCTGGGCGACGACGCGGGAGGATGTGGATGCGCTGATCGAGGCGCTGAAGGATTAATTCACCTGCACCCCGTTGACGGTCACATCGCCCTCGACGCGGATGACGATGCAGCGCGCGCCGTCGAGCTTCTTGATCTCCACAAGGTCGCTGCGCCCGGGATCGACGCTGATCTTCGCCGTGTCGGTCTCGATCTCGAAGCGCTTCTGCTCGGCGATGGCGGCGGCCTCGATGCCCACAGCGCCGAACTGCTCCAGGTACTCGTTTTCAAAGGCCTCCTGCTGCGCCTTGGGCACGTCGCAGACGGAGAGCAGGCTGGCAATCTCCTTGCGGCTCACCTGCAGCGGGGCGGCGTCCTTTTTGCGCTCCGTAAGCTGGGCGGTGAGGTTCTCGTGGATGGCCTGCACCACGTCGAAGGTCAGGCCGCTGTCCAGCGAATCGCCCAGCACGTCATAGAAGGTCTGCTTCTTATCGGCGGCGCTCTCCGGGGCCTGCGCGGCGAACACGCCGTCGATGAAGTCGGCGTGCAGGTTCTCCGCGTCCTTCGTGTAGTAGAACGCCGCGGCCAGGTCCGCGCCGCCGTCCTCAAAGGCCGGGTACATGAAGCCCAGCGCCGGGGAGGCCACGGCCAGGTCCGGCTCCACGGTGTGGAAGTCGCGGTCGTCGTTGAAGAAGGTCAGCAGGGGCTTGGTGAGCTTCACCGGGCACACCGACACCATGATGTAGCTGAACACGTTGTCGGACAAATCCGGCGCGTCGGTGTGCACCTCGGCGTTCTTCCGGGGAATGGGGAACACGTCGTGCATCATCAGTATCAGGTAGTTGTCCTCCGTCTCCAGGTGGTCGATGATCGCCCGGCACAGGTCGTTCACGGCGGCATCGTCCGTCAGCGCCGAGGTATAAAGCCGCCTGAGCAGCTGGCCGCTGGGGTCGTCGGCGTAGACGGGGATGGCGTACTGGTTGCGCCCGGCGGCCCCGCCCAGCGTCTTTATGAAGGTGGCGAGGTAGTGCTCGGCCTCCGAGGTCGGGAGGGAGAGCGGCGACTTGGCGAATGTGGAGACGATCTCCTTCTTTTCGTTGACATAGCAGCCCCGGATGATGGAGATGTCGTTTTTCTCCGGGTTGAAGCGGCGTCGAATCTGTGCGATATCCCTTCGATTCATGTGTGTTTTTCCTTTCAATTTTAGAGTGTGTTTCCAAAAGCATAAATCCAAGAAAAAGCTGAAGAAATATACAGTTAGTCTATTAAAACCAAAAGGAAAACAGGTGGTAGACGTCGAATATAACCTATGAGGTGAGGCACATGAAGCGGATAATTCGACGG